>JALYJV010000496.1 GCA_030775105.1 Pseudomonadota bacterium
CGCCGGGCCTGCGACCGCTCGGCTGCTGGGATCCGTTCGAACTGTGCGTGCGCACCGTGCTCGGCCAGCAGGTGACGGTCGCGGCAGCGAACACCTTGATGGCGCGTTTCGTCGAGCGCTGCGAGCACATCGCGCCCGAGCAGATCCTCGCCGCCGATCTGTCGAACATGGGCATGCCGGGCCGGCGCGTCGAAACGGTGCGCGCACTCGCCGGCGCAGTGCTCGACGGCAGGCTGCAACTCGATGCCGAGTGGTCAGCCATCGATGGCGCGCTGCGTGGCGTCGCCGGCTTCGGCCCGTGGACACGCCACTATCTGGCGATCCGCCTCGGGCGCGAGCCGGACGCGTTTCCCGAATCGGACGTTGGCCTGATCCGTGCGGCTGGCGCAGAGTCGCCGAAAGCCCTGCTGCAGATGGCCGAGGCCTGGCGGCCGTACCGATCGTTGGCTGCGATCTACCTCTGGGCGGGATGATCCTGCAGGCGGATTGTCAGTGCGTAGCCGACGAGGACACCGACGGTATCCGCGAGGATGTCCAGCCATTCAAAGCTGCGCCACGGCAGGAACCATTGAATGATTTCAATCAGCACGCCCAGGCCGACCGTGCCCAGCGCCGCGAAGAGCGCAGCCAGCGGCTGACGCTGTGAGAGCACGGCGAGGACGCCAAGCAGCAGGAAGTAGCCGAAGTGAAAGACCTTGTCCGCATAGGCAAAGCGCGGCGTCTGTTCGGCCATCGGCAGCAGGGTTGCGAACAGTGCGACGACGATTGCGGTAGTCCATGCGACCTGCAGCAAGCGCGAGCCGATCAGGCCGTGCGGTACGCGCAAGCTGCTCACGCCGTCCGCGCTTCGAGGATACGCACCAACGCACCACCGCGGACCTTTGCGTGTTCGCGGGCTTCCGGGATCGAATCAGTTCTGTGCAGGACGACGCTGCTGAAGCCGGCCTCTTCCATTCGATCCACCGCTCGAGCCTCGGAGTGGAAATGCACATGCATGCGGCCACGCACAAACGCCTGCAGGATCGCGCCGAAGGCGAGCATCGCCAGATTGCGGTTGTCGTGGGTCAGATAGACGTCGCACAGATAAGTGCCCTGCGGAAATGTACGCAGTACCTTGGCGATGCGTTTCCAGACCGCGTCGGCTGACTTCGGCTCCAGATAGTTCATCAGGCCTTCGGTGATGATCGCCGTGCCCTGTTCGGAATCGAGCGTACGAGCGACGGCGGCGAGCGAGCGTGCGCCGCGTGCCGCGAGGGCATCGAGCTCGATGACCCGGTGATGCTCGCCGAGCAGACCGGCCTGTTCAAGCAGCGCACGCTTGGTGCGTGCCATCGCCGGCAGGTCGGTTTCGATATAGGTGATTCGGTCGCCATAACGCTGGCGCATGCGCCAGCCGCGTGCGGAGAGCCCCGCAGCGATCTCGATGATCTGCGTGACCCGGCCTTCGTCGATTGCGCGACACAGCCGTGCATCAATGCCCTTGTGCCGCGCCAGCATCATCGCATCGAGCGAGATGCCGCTGAGCAGCTTGGTCATCCGCGTCAGTGCGCTGAAGCCGCGATCCAGCTTCCGGCCCTGCGGCGTGATCAGCGCGGCGTCCGACAGCCCATGCCGAAACCACAGATAGCCCGTGGCATGTGCCGTCGGGCTGACGCGGTCGGTAGAGGTATCGTCCTTCTGGGCCATGGACTTAGGAGAGAGTTCCTTGAACCTGTGAAGCGTGAATCAGCGTTGTGAGTGAAGCTGGATCGGGTGAGGCCGGAGCGCAGCGTCCGCAGCGTACATCAGTACGTGAGGACTGCGAGCACCGCCCGCGCCCGAGCCGGCGAGCGCAGCAGCTGATTCGCGCTTCACACGCCGGGGGCTCCTGGGAAGCCGACATAATACTGGCCGGTCAGCATGCCGCCATCGACGGCAATCTCGGCGCCGCACAGATACGAGGATTCATCGCTGGCGAGGAACAGGCTGGTGTAGGCGACTTCCGAGGGATCGCCGACGCGCTGCATCGGCACCATCGTGTAGCGCTTGTTCACATCGGCCTTGGCTTCGGCGTAGGGGTTGCCCATCGCGGTATCGATGCCGCCCGGATGCACAGAGTTCACGCGCACGCCCTTGTGGCCGTACTCCATCGCCGCGACCTTGCTGAAACCGCGCACCGCCCATTTGCTCGCGCAATACGCGCCGAGGCCGTTGGCGGCCTTCATGCCGTCGGCAGACGAGATGTTGACAATGGAGCCCTTGCCCTTCGCGGTCATCTGCGCGCCGACCAGCTTGGTGCCTAGGAAGCAGCCGACCAGGTTGATGTTGATGACGCGCTCGAAGTCCGCGCGCGAGGTTTCGGCGATGGTCTTGAACAGCAGCACGCCGGCGTTGTTGACCAGCACATCAATTCCACCGAACGCGGTGTGGGCGCGCTCGATCAGTGCGTTCCAGCTGTTCTCGTCGGTGACGTCGTGATGCACGAACAGCGCGTTGGCGCCGAGGTTGCTCGCGAGTGCTGCGCCGTCGGCATCCAGTACATCGGCGATGACGACCTTCGCGCCGTGCTCGGCGAACAGCTTGACCGTCGCTGCGCCCATGCCGCGCGCGCCACCGGTAATGATCGCTACCTTGCCGTTGAGTCGGTTCATCGTCGTGTCCTGTGAAGAGCGGGGTGCAATAGATGCAGCGCTCGATCATCCGGCCAGGCGGAGCCGGGGGCATCATCCGAATGCATGACGGTGGCCTTTCCCGTCCGGCCACCACCACGCGCCGTCGCGCCCCGAGGTCAGGGCATTGCTGAGGGTCGCAGCAGGCGGTTCTCGCGCAACGGCGAACGTTGCAGCGGGGCTGCCTGCGTCAGCGCCTTGGTGCTGCCGCAGGCGTTGCCGGCCTGCAGGTTCAGGGCGGTTGCCAGCATTTCTTCCTGCGGATCGCCGAGCTCACGGTTGAGATCGTCGGGCGTCGCGCAGTCGGGTGTGAAGCCGTCCGCGTAATCGCCGAAGCCCTTGGCATTGACGCCGGCGAACTCGATCGGGAAGTACGAGATGCCGCAGTTGTCCTTGGCGGTAAAGCCGTACGGTTTGCCGCAGGTCGTGCCGCCGATCAATCGCACTTCGACGTCAACGCCGCGCAGACCGTTGACGATGGCTTCGCTGGCCGAGCAGGTGCCGTCGGTGGCGATGACATGGACGCGCTGCAGATTCAGCGTCGGCAGCGGCGTGGCACCGGCGCAGTCGAGATCCCGTTCGCTGGTGCATGCAAGGAATGGAAAATCGGACTGGTCGCCGCGGCGCTTGTCGTTGAACTGCAGCCGCTCGAAGATCCTGCTCTCCGTGGCTTCCGGGCCGGCGATCATGTAGGCGAGCTGGCTGGCGATGTACAGGAAACCGCCGCCGTTGTAGCGCAGGTCCAGCACCAGGTCCTCGATACCCGCATCGCGGAACTGGGTGACCGCATCGATCAACGGTTGTTCGGCAGTCGCCAGATGATCGTTGAACAGCAGATAGCCGACCGCGCGTCCGCCGGACTGCAGCACCTTGGCCTGCGGAACCGGATTCCTGATGATTTCAGTGGCGGTCAGCGTGGCGGTGAACTGACTGCCGTCGGCGCGCGCGAACGTGAATGAGTGGCTCTCGCCGCTGCTGGCAGGAAACAGCGCTGCATTGAGTGTGTCGATGTCCGACGAATCGCCCGACTCGGTCGAGACACCATCGGCAGCGACGACCCGCTGGCCACGCGCGACGCCAGCGTCTCCCGCGGATGACGTCCCTTCAACGTAGACGACGCGGGTGTTGCGTGGTGGTGTGGCATTGAACTGCAGCTGCATGCCGTAGCCGAGCTCGCTGCCGGCCTCGCTGAACTCGTTCCAGAGTCGCGTCGGAAAGATGAAGCTGAACTCGTCCTTCAGTTTGCCGGACGGCGTCGTCGCCGGCGTCAGCAGCGCGTCGAAATAGTTCTGCAGCGAACCGGGAACGTTGGCGTCGCTGCTGTAGTTCGGTCGCGTCGGGTCGACGCTCGGGATTTCGGCGTACCACAGATACGCTTCGTTGAGATAGGCGGCAACCCATTGCTTCTCGCTGTCCAGCGATGCGGTGCTGGTCGGTGAGAGCGCATCCTCGACAAAGGGATTATTGGGCGCACATTGCTGGTCATAGCGTGTCGAAGCGGTCGGCGCATCCGTAGCGAGACCACTGCCGCCTCCATCGCAGCCGCCGAGCAGCACGATGCTCAGGCCGGACAGGATCAAACTGCTGATTCTTCGCTGCATGTGCTCCCCCTGATTTTCTGCGCTGTGCCTGCAAAGGTCAGCGATCTGTGTGTCAGCGGAACCGTATCAGGGTGGGTTCCGCCTCGCAATTTCCGCCGGCATAACTGGGTGACGAATGTGCTTCCGCGTGTGTGCTGCAGAGCAACATGCGGACTGGCTTGATCCGCGGCTCATCCCTATGGACGACGACCGCAGCGGTCGCGGGGGAGTATCCATAGAGATACCCGGTCTGCCGGGCAAAGGCTGCGGGCTGAGGTGTCTGCCAAAAGAGACCCGTCCCGGAAGTCATCAGTCACCGCGATGAGGAGAAACCGCAAGTGCGAAACCCGAAAGGCATTCGCGCCTGGCCGCTCACAGGTCTGGCGCCGTTGATGTTCACGCTGTCCGTAGGCGCGCAGACGCCGGAGCCACCCGCAGCAGCGCCCGCCGAGGCCAAGGAAGAAAAGCCGACTGCCATCGGTGATATTGAAGTCACCGCGCAGCGCCGCGTCGAACGCCTGCAGGACGTGCCCATCGCGGTCACCGCATTCCCGGAAGCGCAGCTGGAAGCGCGCGGCATCGATGACCTCAGCGACCTCAACGCACTCGCGCCCGGTCTGCAGATCAGCAAGACGCCGTCTAACACGACGATTTCGCAGGTGACGATCCGCGGCGCCAGCCAGATCAACCCGGCGATCTACTGGGACCCGGCGGTCGGCATCTATCTCGACGGCGTCTACATCGGCAAGGCCCAGGGTGGCATCTTCAACCTGGTCGACCTCAATCGCGTCGAAGTGCTGCGCGGCCCGCAAGGCACGCTGTACGGGCGCAACACGCTCGCCGGTGCGATCAATCTCGTGACACGCGGGCCGAGCGGCAGCTTCGCCGGCAACGCCAGTGTCGAGATCGGCAACTACAACGCCTTCGTGCAGAAGGCGTCGGTCGATCTGCCGCGTCTCGGCATCGCCAGCATCTCGATCGGCGCACGCAGCGAGCGCCGTGACGGCTGGATCGACACCACGCGTACCAGCAGCGTTGACGAACTCAACGATCGCCACAACGACGGCTTCCGGCTGGCTGCGGATCTCGATTTCTCGCCGGGCCTGCAGGGCGAGTATCGCTACGACCAGTCCAACGTCAATCAGACCAACAACTTCGACCAGCTGTATCGCTCCGATCTGCCGATCCCCGGCCTCGTACCCTCGCGCGAGCGTGAGGAGAATGCCGCCGTCGATGCGCCGTCATTCGAGCGCTCGGAAGTGCAGGGGCACTCGTTCACGCTGACCTGGGATGTCGCCGACGGCCAGCAGCTGAAGTCGATCACCGGCTATCGGCGCCTCGACTGGGAAGACTCGCTGGATCTCGACGGTTCGCCGGTGCCAGTGGCCTTCACCCAGCGCTTCACCGACTACGACCAGATCTCGCAGGATCTGCAGTGGCTGGCCGACATGGACAGCTGGAACTTCGTCGCCGGCGTCTACTACTTCGGCGATGACGGCGAGACCGACAACCCGCAGAGCTTCTTCGCGCTCAATCCTGACGGCGATGTCTACTTTGACTCGCGCTATGGCACCTCGACCTCGGCGTACTCGGTCTACGGTCAGGCCGACTTCCGTCCGATCGATCCGCTCACACTCAGCGCCGGCGTGCGCTATACCAACGAGGAGAAGGAAATCGATCGCGCCTTCGGCCTGCGTGCCGATCCGGCGGCCGAGTATTTCTACCTGATCCCGGAAGGTACCCGCGCGTCGGAAACCTTTGATGCGACGACGCCGATGTTCTCGGCGGCCTGGCGCTTCAACGAGCAGCTCAACGTCTACTTCCGCTACGCCGAGGGTTTCAAGAGCGGCGGCTTCAATGGCGAGTTCAGCCAGCCGCCGACCGGCAATGAAACGCCGGAGGAGTTCGGCGAGCTGATTGCGCTGAACATTGCAGAGACCAGGACGCCGTTCAAGCCGGAGAAGCAGAAGTCCTTCGAAGTCGGCGCCAAGGCCAACCTGCTCAATGGCAATCTGGCGCTGAATGCGGCGCTGTTCCACAACAAGCTCGAAGACTTCCAGGCTTCTATCTTCCTCGGTTCGGGTGCGGCCGCCACGGTGGTGCGCAACGCCGGCAAGGCGACGATTCAGGGCGTAGAGCTTGAAGCGGCACTGATGGTGGGCAAGAGCACCCAGCTGCGCGCGAACTACGCTTACCTCGATCCCGAGTACGACGTGTTCCTCGACGGTGGCGTCAACGTTGCCGATAACCGCGCCTTCGTCCATGCGCCGGAGAACAGCTTCAACATCGTGCTCGACACCGAGCTGCTGAGCCGGGACTGGGGCAAGGTTCGCCTTGTCGCGGACTATGCCTGGACGGACGACTTCTACACCTATCCGTACCAGCTGACGACGACCAATCCTGCGGTGCAGACCGCCGAGAACTCGCAGGTCGACGCCCATGGACTGCTCAACCTGCGTCTCGGCATCGGCGAGATCCCGCTCAGCGAGCGCGGCATCGGCGAGATCGCGCTGTGGGTACGCAATGCGCTCGACGACGACACGGCGAACAACTTCATTGACTTCGGCCCCGGCTTCGGCAATCTGACCGTCGCCAATTTCGAAGAGCCGATGACCTTCGGCGTGTCGGGCACCGTGCGCTGGTAGGACACTGCCGCGAACCCAAAGGGCCGGCCCGGTGGGTCGGTCCTTTTTTGTTGGAGCGGCGATTTTGCAGAGCATCCCCAAACGTGGGCACAATGCGGGCTGATCCTGCCGTCAACGAACGGTACAGTGTGGGGAGACAACAATGAACAAATGCTTGGGCGGATTCGTGATCCTCGGCGCACTCGCGGCCAGCACCTCGGCCATGGCGAGCGACAAGTTCCAGCGCGCGGAGTTCTTCGGCTCCTACGGGCAGCTGGATGTCGAAGGGCTCAATGCCGACTACGACGGCATCGGCGGCGGTCTGCGCATCGTCGGCGGTCAGCGCGTCGGCCTGTTTGGCGATCTGCAGGCCGAATACATCCCTACCGAGCTCGATGGTGGGGCGCAGACCGATCTCGACATCGAGAACTACCGCGGCGGTATCGGCTTCGGCTTCCCGGCGTTCGGCGACATCGGCTTCTTCCAGCTCAAGGGCGAATATGTGTCGCTGCGCACCGAGCTTGAAAGCGGTGCGAGGGACACGCAGACCGGTTTCGGCGTGCACCTGCAGGTCGAGCAGGACATCGCTGGCAGTTTCGGCATCGACGCTTCGGTCGGATATCTCGGTCTTGACGATGTCGATGGCACCGAGTTCACCGTCGGCTTCCATTGGGTGCCGGATACTTTCGGTTTCTTCACCCAGTTCCGCTGGGCGAACCTCAATGGCAAGGAAGATGGCATTGCTGACGTCGAGTTCAGCAGCTTGCGCGTGGGTTTCCGCGTTCCGTTCTGAGCTTTCCAGCGTTTGTGGCGGTCTCTCGATACACCGCGCTTGCGCGCGGCACTCGAGACGAACGGAGGGTGCGTAAGGCTTCAGGCATTCCACAAAAGTCCGTTCGTCTCGAGTGCCCGCGGAGCGGGTGTATCGAGAGGCACGAACTGAACTGCGGCGGATCTACTCCTCGTCCGCTTCCACAGGATCCACAGCGCCGAGCAAGCGCTCCGCCTCAGTCCCCGGCAACTCCTGAACCGACTTCAGCTGACGCGTGATCGCACGGGTACGCACGCCGGTGGCGTCGAGCTGATTGGTCGCCTCGTCGAGCTTCTTGCGGACCTTGTCGAGCACATCGCCGAACTTGCTGAACTCGGTCTTCACCGCGCCGAGCACCTGCCAGACCTCGCTCGAACGCTTCTCGATCGCCAGCGTGCGGAAGCCCATCTGCAGGCTGTTCAGCAGGGCAGTCAGCGTCGTTGGCCCGGCGATCACGATGTGTTGCTCTCGCTGCAGACTGTCGACGAGGCCAGGGCGGCGAATGATCTCGGCATACAGCCCTTCGTTGGGCAGGAACATCACCGCGAAGTCGGTCGTGTTCGGCGGCGCGATGTACTTTTCGCTGATCGATTTGGCCTGCAGGCGCACCGCGCGTTCGAGCTGCGCGCCATGCGCCTTGATCGCATCGAGATCGGCGCGCTCCTGGGCATCGATGAGGCGCTCGTAGTCCTCGATCGGGAACTTTGCGTCGATCGGCAGCCACACCGGCGAATCGGAATCGCCACGTCCGGGCAGGCGGATCGCGCAATCAACGGTTTCGCGGCTGCCCGGCTTCGTAGTCACCTGCTTGGAGAACTGCTCGATCGTGAGTGTCTGCTCCAGCAGCGCCTCAAGCTGCACCTCGCCCCAGCCGCCACGTGACTTGACGTTGCTCAGCACCTTCTTGAGGTCACCGACGCCGGTCGCCAGCGCCTGCATCTCGCCGAGACCCTTGTGCACCTGCTCAAGGCGATCACTGACGTGCTTGAACGATTCGCCAAGCCGTTTCTCGAGCGTCTCGTGCAGCTTCTCGTCGACCGTGCGGCGCATCTGCTCGAGCTTGTCGGCGTTCTCGGTGCGCAGCGTGGTCAGCGAGGTTTCGACACCGTCGCGCAATTCCTTGGCGCGCAAGACCTGTTCTTCACGAAAGGCATTGAGGCCAGCCAGTTGTTCGCTGCGTCCTGCGCGTGCTTCCTCGCTGAACTGGCGCTGGTGTTCAGCCAGTTGGGCGCCGAACTGCTGCTGGAACTGCTGGATGCGTTCGCCGAGTTCGTTGCGCTGGGCGGCGGCGAGGGCGGACTGCTCGTGGCGCGAATGCGTTGCTTCCTCGCGCAGCGTGCGCTCGGTGCGCTCCTGGTTCGCGAGCAGGGTTCTGAGGCTGTCGATCAGCGGGCTGTCATCGCGCTTCGCGGCGAACAGTCGCGCCCCCAGCCAGGCGCCGAGCAGCGCGCCGATCAGGGCAACAAGGGCCAGAAGCACGGACAATGAGGCGGTTTCAGTCATGCCTCATTGTAGGGGAAGCGAGCGCGGCGGCAGGCTCGCGATACACCGCCCGCAATGCGGGCGGCACTCGAGCTGAACGGCCGGTGGGTATGCCGTCAAAAGAAACCCGTTCGCATCGAGTGCCGGCGGAGCCGGTGTATCGAGACGCCGCAGTGGGCTACTCGACGATCGCCGGATGCGCCTGCGTCGGCCCGCCGAGCATCGGCCGGTGCGACGGCGGCTGGCGACCTTCGTCGGTCAGGCCGTACTCCTGCGCCAGTTCGGCGCCGATGACGACTTGGCCGGACTTTTCCATGCGCTTCGGATCGTTGTAGAGCGCTGCGATGAGATGACCGGTGAACTCGGGAGTTTCGGCAATCTCCCAGAAGCCAGCGTACTTCTGTGCATCCGCGCCCATGACGCGCTTGGTGCGGTCGGTGCGCAGCATGCCCATCCAGATCGACACGGCGGCGACATCGTGCGCACGCAGGTCCACCGCCATGTCCTTGGCGAACTTGTCGACGCCGACTTTCTGCGCGCCGTAGGCCGGGCCGTGCATGTAGCAGCTGGCGCCGAAGCTTGACGTGAAGGCAATGACGCCGCGCTTGTTCGGCACCATCAGCGGCGCCGCGTACCAGCTCGCGATGTAGCCCGAGCGCAGGCCGACGTCGAGAATGTCGACCTGGGCCAGCGGCTTGGTCCAGAAGCCGCCCTTCTCGATCAGCGTGTCGTCGATGTAGGCCGCGTTGTTGATGAGGATGTCGACGCGGCCATGCTCGGTCTTGATCCGGTCGAACAGCGCCTTAACATCGCTGTCCTTGCTGTGATCGACGGCAACGGCGATGCCCTTGCCGCCAGCCGCAGTCACTGCCTGTGCGGTCGCTGCAATCGTGCCCGGCAGCGCCGCATCGCCTTCCTTGAGCGAACGGCCCGTGACGTAGACCGTTGCGCCATGCGCACCCAGTGCAATCGCAATGCCCTTGCCCGCGCCACGTGAGGCGCCGGTGACGACAGCGATGACGCCTTTCAGATCTGTGCTCATCTCACGACTCCTCACGTTGTGTTGTTCCCTCTACCCTCTGTTGAGGGGAGCGGGAGATGTTGCGGCCGAGTTTACTTTCGTAGCTGGAATTTCATGACCTTGCCTGACGGATTCGTCGGCAATGCGGCGACGATCTCGATGCTGCGCGGAACCTTGTAGTTAGCCATCTGTTCACGGCACCAGGCGATCAATGCAGCGGTTTCGATCTGCTGTCCCGGACGCAGGATGACGTAAGCCTTGCCGACCTCGCCCATGCGTTCGTCGGGTACGCCGACCACAGCGGCCTGGGCGATCGCCGGATGCGCGGCCATGATGCGTTCGATCTCGGCCGGATAGCAGTTGAAGCCACCGGTGATGTACATATCCTTGAGGCGATCGGTGATGCGAACGTAGCCGCGCGCATCGAGGTTGCCGATGTCGCCGGTATGCAGCCAGCCGTCGGCATCGATCGTCTCGCGTGTCGCCACCTCGTTGTCGAGGTAGCCCTGCATGACGTTGTAGCCGCGCACGACGATCTCGCCCGATTCGCCCGGCCCGACCGGCTGGTTGCGTTCATCGACGCAGCGCAGCTCGATGTCCTCGATGGCCTTGCCGCTGGTCAGCGCAATTGTTTCGGCATCGTCGCTGGCTTCACACAGCGACACCACGCCGCAGGTTTCGGTCAGACCGTAGCCGGTCAGCACGACCTTGAAGCCCAGCTCGGCGCGGATGCGTTCGATCAACGATGGCGCGATCGCCGCAGCACCGGTGATCGTTGCGCGCAGCGTCGACAGATCGGTCGTCGCGCGCGCCGGATCGTTGAGCAGCGAGATGAACAGCGTCGGCGGTCCCGGCAATACCGAGATGCGATCACGCGCGATGCGGCCGAGAATCGCGGCGGCGTCGAACACCGCATGCGGCAGCACCGTGAGACCGGCGAGCAGGCCGGCCAGCCAGCCGACCTTGTAACCGAACGAGTGGAAGAACGGATTCGCAATC
This sequence comes from Pseudomonadota bacterium, assembly GCA_030775105.1. Taxonomy (GTDB): domain Bacteria; phylum Pseudomonadota; class Gammaproteobacteria; order Nevskiales; family Nevskiaceae; genus Solimonas. The sequence goes on from JALYJV010000496.1 coordinate 11,166, forward strand.
AGGTAACGGTCTTCGGGCACCAGGCCGACGGCCTTCGACCACGCCGCAATCACGCGCAGGTTCTGCTCGTGTGTCGTCACCACGCCCTTGGGCTGGCCGGTTGTGCCGGAGGTGAACATGATGTCGAGCCTGTCGCCGCCCTGAACTCTGGCAGCGGCATCAACGACGTCTTCGGTATGCGACTTGTCGGCCAGTGCCATGAAGCTGCGCCAGCCGGTGTCGCCTTCGCGCGCATCGCCGATGACGAGGGCATGTTCAAGAGTCCTTGGCCAGTGTTCGGCAATCAGCGTCGGAAAATGCTGGCCGAGGAAATGCCCGGCGCAGAACAGCACGCGGGCGCCGCTCTTCTCGAGAATGTAGCCAGCTTCCGCGCCCTTCATGCG
>JALYJV010000497.1 GCA_030775105.1 Pseudomonadota bacterium
GGATACAGACTGCGCGCGGGCTCATCGCCGGTGGTGCATTCAAGGGCCGCTCCCGCAGGTGCTGCTTCAGGGTTCACGCATCTTATATGATGAACATCATCTATAAAAGAGCGGCAGCCATCTCACAGTTCGTCTTCCTATACTGACCGCCCCTGACAGAGTCGTTGCCAATGCGAGACCAGTTCCTGCACAACCCGCGCTGCTCGAAGAGCCGCGAAACCCTCAAGCTGCTGCAGGATCGTGGCATCGACCTGCCCGTCGTCGAGTATCTGCAGCAACCGTTGGGCAAGACGGCGCTGAAAGAGCTATGCGCGCTGCTCGGCGTGAAACCGCTGGCGATCGTACGGAGCAGGGAAGCGTTGTTCGCGGAACTCGGCCTGTCGGTCGACAACGGCTACAGCGATGCGCAATGGCTCGCCGTGCTGGCCGAGCATCCGAAGCTGATGGAGCGGCCGATTGCGGTGTATCGCGGCAAGGCGGCCATCGGCCGGCCGCCGGAGCAGGTGCTTGCGCTACTTTGAGCTGCGCGCAAGCCGCCGCAGCACGGGGCGGGTCGCGAAATACAGCGCCGCAATCAGCAGAGGTGCGACGAGAGTCCAGACGACGATGCCGTACACGCCGACCATGCCGTAGTCGACCATGAACTGCGTCGGCGAAGCCTGGAAGCGCTGCATCAGGTCGGTGACCGAGAAGATCGGCACATGCGGCTGCTGGAACAGGGTTTCGCCGGCGCGGTAGAACGGCAGCAGCAGCGCGATCTGCAGCGGGTAGACGAAGTAGTTGATCAGCTGGATCACCGGCTGGTTCAGGCGCAGCCACAGTCCGGCCAGCGCGCACAGCAGCGTCGTCGCACCGAGGATCGGAAACACGCCGAGCACGATGCCCAGCGCAATCGTCAGCGCGATCTTCTCGGGAGTGATGCCCTGCCTGAGTTGGCCGACAATCGGCGCGACGACGCGTTTTTGCCAGAAGCCCGCGAAGCGGGCGTCGGTCGCGGCGTCACTCATGGGCGGCGCAGCAGCAGGTCTTCGAACTTCGCGTTCGCGGGCAGCCTGGAAATCTGCAGCAGCATGTATGCCGCCATCGCCATGTTGCCGAGGCCAACGATCAGCACCAGCCAGACAAGGCGCGCAGTCCAGCGGGTTTCCTTGTAGGCAATCCACAGCCAGAACCACAGGAACGCGAAATAGGCGTCGAACAGCGTCGCGACAAACCACGGGGTGTAGCCCGCCGACGGATTGGCGACGAGATCGTTGATTGCCGGCACGATGCTGACGTGGCCGGTGGCCCAGATCGAAATGCCGATCAGTCCGGCAAGGGCGAGGACTGCGAAGATGCCGGCGATCCTGATCATGGTCAACTGTCCTTCTTCAGAGTGATCTGCATGAGGTCAACACTACCGACCCTGAACCCGCATTCGCAATAGCTGAGGTAGTAGCGCCACATGCGCACAAAGCGCTCGTCGAACTGCTGCATCACCTTGTCGCGTACCGCCAGCACGTTGCGATGCCAGTGCGCGAGGGTGTCGGCGTAGTCGCGGGCGTAGAACAGCGGATTCTCGGCGCGCAGGCCAGCGTTCTCGGCGAGTGACTGGAACAGTTCCGGTGGGCACAACATGCCACCCGGGAAGATGTACTTCTGGATGAAGTCGCGCTTGCGCCGGTATTCGCCGAAGATCTGCGCGTTGATCGTGATGCCCTGGATCGCGGCGCGACCACCGGGTTTGAGCGCCTTGGCGATCGTCGCGAAATAGCCCGGCCAGTACTCCTCGCCAACCGCCTCGTACATCTCGATCGAAACGACGCGGTCGTAGGTTTCGGTGACGTCGCGATAGTCGCGCAGCTCGAAGCTGATGCGATCGCTCAGGCCCGCCGCTGCAGCGCGGCGCTGCGCTTCGACGAGCTGTTCCTTCGACAGCGTGATGCTGGTGACACGACAACCCGTCGTGCGCGCGGCATGGATCGCAAAGCCGCCCCAGCCGGAGCCGATTTCGAGAAGGTGATGCTCGGGCGACAGCTCAAGACGTTCGGCCATCAGGCGGAACTTGTTGAGCTGCGCCTCCATCAGGGTTTCGTTCGGCTGGATGAACATGCCCGCCGAGTAGGCCATCGTGTCGTCGAGCCACATCTTGTAGAACTCGTTGCCGAGATCGTAGTGGTACTCGATGTTCTTCTGCGCTGTCTCCCTGGTGTTGGCACGCAGCTTGTGCTGTACCCAGCCGGCGAAACGGCCGATCAGGTTCTTCTCGTAAGGGCCCTTGTAGTGGGGCTCGTTGGCGTGCATCACGTAGAGCAGCGACGACAGATCGGGTGAATCCCAAAGGCCATCGAGATAGGCCTCGCCGAAGCCGACCTCGCCCCCGCTGAGCACGCGACCGACGATGGCATTGGAGCGGATGTTGAGCACGCCGTGCGGACCGCTTTCGCTGCCGCGGAACTGGCGCTGTTCGCCGTTGGGCAAGGTCACGTCAAGCGAGCCGATGCGGATGCCCTTGAGCATGTACATCAGCAGGCGCACGCCGAGCGAGGTTTGCGCCGCGTGCGGCCGTGTCAGCGCAGGGTAGTCGGGCGAGAAGCCGTCGCGCGACAGGATGCGGTCGAGATTCTGCTGGGTGTCGAGATCAGGGTCTTTCATGGCTGGCCCATTCTGTTGGCTTGCTGCCTATACGGTGCTAACTGATTTTCGGATCAATCTGCGGCGGCTTGCCGTGGAACACGGCGCCGCGCAGCCACAGCTTCAGGGCTTCCCAATGGATGCCAACGACGACCTTTGCCGCCATCAGCGGCATCCGCAGCACCTGCCATGCAATGCCGCTGTCGCTCAGCGCGCGGCGTTCACCGGCGATCGTCGCGTCCAGTGAGAGCTGGCCTTCGCGACGCTGCTTGATCACCACGCGCAGCCGATCGCCCGGCTCGCTCAGGGTAAAGCGGTAGCTGCCGCTGCGGTCGAAGAAAGGCGAGACGTGGAAGCGTTTGTCCTTGTCGACGGACTGGTCATACACAAACGGCGCGCCAGCGTTGTCGAGCACGTAGCTGTGTTTTTCGCCGAAGGTGTTGTTGACTTCGGCGATCACCGCCTGCAGTGAGCCGTCGCGGTGCTCGCAGTACCACAGGCTGATCGGATTGAAACCCATGCCGAGCACGCGCGGAAATGCGAGCAGGCGGATGCGTCCGCCGGCCGCCGCGACACCTTGGGCGCGCAGTGTCGCTTCGGCCCACGCGCGCAGGCCCTGGCCGTCGCCATGGTCGCGCGCATGCAGCGAAATCAGGTTGAAGCGGTTGAACGAGAAGAAGCGCAGTCGCGCAGAAAGCGCATCGAGGCGGTCGACGTCGACCAGCAGATAGAACACGCGATAGACGAAGCGGTAGACCGGCGCGACGTGGCGGCGATGCATTACGCGCGCAAGGTATAGCGCGCCGTCAGGCGACGCGGCACGGTCGACGCCCAGCGCACCATCCAACGCGCCATCGGAGCGTGTGCTTTCAGCGATCCCGTCGTTCAAATCTGCGCCCATTGCGGCAGACACCCCCGATCGAT
>JALYJV010000498.1 GCA_030775105.1 Pseudomonadota bacterium
TCCTTGTTGTGATGACGCTCGATCAGCAGTGCCATGAACGCTTCGTTGGCCTTGCGAGCCCAGGTCTGCCGGCTGGTCAAGAACAGGTTCTTGATCAACTGCTGGGTGATCGTGCTGCCACCCTGCACCACCCGGCCGGCGCGCAGATTGGCAAACATCGCACGCGTGATGGCGCGCGGGCTGACACCGACATGCTGGTAGAAGTTGCGGTCTTCGACGGCAATCAGACCTGCCGGCAGCAGGGTGGGCACTTCGGTCAGCTTGACCAACACGCGGTCCTCGCCGTGGCGAGGATACATGCTGCCGATCAGCATCGGATCGAGACGGGCAATGTCGAGCGGGGCACCGGTATCGCTGCGTTCGATCGATGTGATGCCGCCACCTCCGAACTTGACCGCAAGGGTCATTTCCGGCTGATCACCATCCCAGAACTGGAAGGGTCGCAGGTGGATATCGACCTGGCTGCGCGAAGGCTGAAAGGTGCCGGCTCCGGTCAGATGCGGATCTTCGCGGTACCCGAGCCGCCCGAGCTCATGTACCAGGTCGCTGGCGCTGAGATCGAGGCCGGCATACAGCTCCTGAGGCGCGGCGTAGACCTGTGCCGGCAGGGTCCAGCGGGCGCCGGCAAAGCGCTCGCGGATCTCGACATCCAGCTTGACCATATAGCCGAAAAACACGATCAGACCGACGCTCAGCAGGAGCACCAGCGCGGACAGCAGCGCAATCCAGAAAGGGCGACGTGTGGGGGCAGGCATCGGCCGCGCAGTGTAGTCGATCAGGGCAGTCGGGTCTGCGGCCAGATGGCCATATCCACGGAATACTCATGATCTGCCGCGCAAGAAAATGCCCGGCCGGAGCCGGGCATTCTGTGGGTCAAGACCCGCAATGACGCTGCAGATCAGAAGCTGTAGACCAACGCCGTCCCGATGGTGTCGGTCGTCGGCTTGTCGCCGCCACCAGCATCATCTTCAAAGGTGATGTAGTACAGCGACATGTAGGTCGACTTGTTGAGCTTGTAGTCGACACCAAGCGCGAGCTCGGTACGGTCCTTGTCGTTGGTGTCACCATTGGTCAGGGCGTACATGCCCTTGAGCTTGACCGCCGACAGCGTGTATGCGGCCGACAGCATGAAGCTGCTGTCCGAGCGCTCGCCACCGTTGGCGAACGGCCCCGCAACTTCCGGCGTCACCGGATCTTCGTCGTCGTCGATGGTGCCGTCCTGGTCGATGCCGTCGGCGATCTGGTACAGCGCGCCAAGTTCGAGATCGCGCAGCTTGAGCACCGCCGAGGCACGGATGATGTCCGCGGCTGCCGTGCCCTTGTCGAGCTTCAGATCGGTGATCTGGTTGCCGGCATAGGCCAACGTGGCCTGGAACATATCGGTTTCGTACTTGGCCGACGCGAAGATCGTGTCGGCAATGCCGTCTTCGACGTCACCGATGTCATCGCCAGCGGTGCGGCCTTCGCCGGGCTGGATGGCAACGGAGAGTTCGATTGCGTCGGCGAACTTCGGTGTCGTGTAGGTGAGCATGTTGGAGAGGCGCTGCTCGCCGGCCATCAGCGCGTCGATATCGCCCGGGGTGTCATTGAAGATATCGACTGCGGCACCGGCCTCCTTGATCAGCGTGTCGTAGAAGCCGACCTTCAGCGAACCGAAGCCACCGCGAACACCGACGAAGATGTTGCGACGCGTGAAGATGTCGCCTTCGACGCCGTCGCCGGTCGGATCGACACCCCATTCCATCTGGTAGAAGCCTTCCAGGCCGCCGATACCCAGATCGTCCTTGCCCTTGACGCCGAAGCGTGAGGAGTTCTTCGCATCGCGGAACTTCCAGCTGGTTTCGCCGTCGTTCTTGAAATCCAGACCGATCTCATCCTTCTGGCTGTCCAGAGCAATATTGAACCGCCCGTATACCTTGGCGTCAGCCAGTGCGACGCCCGGCATGACAATCGCGGCCCCCACGGCAATCGCAATTAGATTCTTCTTCACGAGTACATCTCCTAGAATGAGTACAAACGAGTTTGTTGGTGATCACCGCTCTTGCAGAGATACCTCAAGGTCTTGGGGACCCTTGTCAGCACCTGCTGAACCCGACGCCAAGCGTATGAACACGCGCTGCAGCCGACGCGAAGTATGTGAAGCACATGTGACGCAAGATTGACGGGATCGTGATGCTTTTATGACGCTTCTGCGGCCCGTGGGCACACGGCTGTCACAAACTCACTGCGGGGCGGCGACCCAGTTGAGGAACGCACGCCGCTGGTCGGGGCTGGCCTGATTCCACCATCCCTTGACGAGCAGCAACTGATCATCCGGCGCCACGGGCTGCGCCGGTTCCGCAGCCGATGGGGCAGATGAAATCGTCGGAGTCTGCGCAACGACCGCAGGGGTCATCGGCAATGGCGCCACAAGCTGCTTGCCCTCCTCGCGGGTCACAGCCGGCACCAGCGTGCGATCACCCTGAATCTGCGCGAGCAGCCCTGCGCGAAACTCCATGCCACTGGCTTGCGAATTGCTGCGCTGTCCAGTCACCTCGTTCGCAGTCCAGCCGCTGAACGAACGCGCCAGAGCCTCAGCTTCGGCAAAAGTACCTGGGCGTTCGTAGTCGATCCGGTAGCGCTGCCCGGCCGCCGCATCAACCGTGAAACGCGCCGGATTCGAACGCAGCACGTCATGGTTGTCGCCGCGATCCCAGAGTTCGCGATAGAACACCAGCAGCTCGTAGCGACCCGGTGCCAGCTCCAGTGTCCTGTCGCCCCTGCCACCCATGCCGCTGGCGCCTGCCACGTCGACGCCATTGATCTGCGCCACTTCAAGCTGTTCCGGCAGACTGACCGTCGCCAGTTTCGCGGCATCCTGCGTTGCACCCGCCAGACGGATCGGCGCTTGGCTGGCGCACGCACCCAGCACCAGCGAACTCAGGACCAGCAGGCACCATACAGATCGCATCGAAAACTCCGGATCCGATCAGGTACGGACTTCGCTTTCCAGCGACTCCAGGGGCATGTGGCGCACATCCTTGCCCTTGACGAAGTAGATCACGTACTCGGAGATGTTCTTGGCGTGGTCACCAATGCGTTCAAGCGCGCGCACACACCAGATGATGTCCATGACGCGGCGGATCGTGCGCGGATCCTCCATCATGAAGGTAATGCACTGGCGCAGCAGCGATTCGTACTCGCGATCGACTTCGCGATCCTGACGCGCCACCGATAGCGCAGCGTCGGCATCCATGCGGGCGAAGGCATCCAGCGCGCCATGCACCATGCCGCTGACCTGGCGCGACATGTGCTGCACTTCGTGCACGCGATCACTGAGACGCTCCTGCGTCGCCAGGTCGCTCGCCATGCGTGCGATCTTGCCGGCCTCGTCGCCAATGCGTTCCAGATCGGTGATCGTCTTGATCACGGCATAGACCAGGCGCAGATCGCTCGCCGCCGGCTGTCGCCGCGCGAGAATCAGCGAGCACTCCTTGTCGATCAGAACCTCCAACTGGTTGATGCGCTGGTCCGCCGCATTGACGCGCGCGGCCAGTTCGACATCGCGGTTCACGAGGGCCTCGATCGCATCGAGAATCTGCTGCTCGACCAAACCGCCCATGGTCAGGACTTTCTGGCGGACGTCTTCCAGATCGGAGTTGAACTGGCTCGAAATGTGTTGACGCAGATTGGTTGTTTCCATAATGCTCAAGCGGGTCCGGTAGAAAGTGGTGTGACCGAATCTCGGCCATAGTGCGCCAGCAAACCGTGCAGCGACAAGCCGGGCCAGGGTGCCGGACGGGCGGCTCAACTGTACGGCAGGACTGTAGATCTCGCGCGAACTGTGCGCGGCACAGATGACCGCCGAATGATCATGGGATGACAGTTTTGTGACAACCCTGCGGTGTCCATGCGGCTCGAAATCCAAGCCGGCACCGATTCACCAAGAATGGCCGCTGCAACGAAACTGCAATCTTTGATGGCTACTCTCGCGTCGCTTCCATAATTCGGAAACCCAAGGAGACTGCACGTGACCTCATTTCGTAAATCTCTCGCCCGCACCGTACTGACCGCCGTTGGCGTGGTACTGGCCGGCAATGCGGCCGCCGCCGACATTTCCGGCGCCGGCGCAACCTTCCCCTATCCGATCTATGCCAAGTGGGCAGACGCCTACAAGAAGGAGACCGGCATCGGCCTGAACTACCAGTCGATCGGCTCCGGCGGCGGCATCAAGCAGATCAAGGCCAAGACTGTCACCTTCGGCGCCAGTGACAAGCCGCTCAAGCCCTCGGAGCTCAGCGAAGCCGGTCTGAGCCAGTTCCCGATGGTCATGGGCGCGATCGTCCCGGTGATCAACGTCGACGGCATCGCCGCCGATCAGATGGTCCTCGACGGCACGACGCTGGCCGACATCTTCTACGGCAAGATCAGCAAGTGGGATGATCCGGCGATCGCCAAGCTCAATCCGGGCCTGAAGCTGCCGAAGACCGCAATTGCCGTTGTCCATCGCTCGGATGGCTCGGGCACCACCTACAACTTCACCTACTACCTCGCGGAGGTCAGCAACAACTGGCGCGTCAACGTCGGCGTCGAAGCCTCGGTCGAATGGCAGGTCGGCATCGGTGGCAAGGGTAACGAAGGTGTCGCCAACATGGTGACTCAGACCAAGGGCTCCATCGGCTACGTCGAGTTCGCTTATGCCAAGCAGAACAAGATGACGTACACCAAGATGATCAACAAGGACGGCAAGACCGTCAGCCCGTCGATGGCGACCTTCCAGGCTGCCGCTGCCAATGCTGACTGGTCAAAACATCCGGGCTATGCCCTGGTTCTCGCCAATCAGCCGGGTGCGGACAGCTGGCCGATGACGGCGGCGACCTTCATCCTGTTCCAGAAGCAGGCGAAGAGCCCGGAAGACACGCTGGCCGCATTGAAGTTCTTCGACTGGGCCTTCACCAAGGGTGACGCGATGGCCGAGGAACTGGTCTACATTCCGATGCCGGACGCCGTTGTCGAGATGATCGAGAAGACCTGGAGCACCGAGATCAAGGACGCTTCGGGCGCACCGATCTGGAAGTAAGCTTGCAGAAGTGATGTATCACCGGGAGGCGGACGACAGTCCGCTTCCCGGCTTTCCATCTGAGTGGCTCGCGCGCAATACTGCTGCACGCTGCCGCTCCGCCAATCCGATTCTCTGTGGGGATCCCGCTTGAACGCAGTCGACGCCCTTGCCGCTGGAACGCCGGCACCCTCTTCGACGATCCGGCGCAACCAGTTTCTGGATGCCATTGCCAGGTCCCTGACCCGCGCCGCCGCAATCCTGGTCCTGGTCATGCTGGGCGGCGTCATCGTCGCGTTGATCGACGGCTCGATGCTGTCGATTCGCACCTTCGGACTGGGCTTCATCACGACCGAAAAATGGAACCCGGTCACCGAGGTCTTTGGTGCCGCGGCACCGATCTACGGCACCCTGATGACTTCGTTCATCGCCCTGCTGATCGGCGTGCCACTCAGCATCGGCATCGCGATCTTCCTGACCGAGCTGTGCCCACGCCAGCTGAAGCGGCCGCTCGGCACGGCAATCGAACTGCTCGCCGGCATTCCCAGCATCATCTACGGCATCTGGGGCCTGTTCGTCCTGGCACCCCTGCTGCAGAGCACCGTGCAACCGTTCCTGATCAGCGTGTTCGAGCCGGTCCCGTTCCTGTCCAGCCTGTTCGCAGGGCCGCCTTACGGCATCGGCGTACTCACCGCCGGCCTGATCCTGAGCATCATGATCCTGCCGTTCGTGACTTCGATCACCCGTGACGTCTTCGACACCGTGCCGCCGATGCTCAAGGAATCGGCGTACGGACTGGGCTGTACCACCTGGGAAGTGGTCTGGAACGTGGTCCTGCCGTACACCCGCACCGGCGTCATCGGCGGCATCATGCTCGGCCTGGGCCGCGCGCTCGGCGAGACCATGGCGGTGACCTTCGTTATCGGCAACGCCCATCGCATCGCCACCTCCTTGCTGGCACCAGGTACGACCATCTCGGCCAGCATCGCCAATGAATTCACCGAAGCCGATGGCGACCTCTACACCTCGTCGCTGGTCACCCTCGGCCTGATCCTGTTCGTCATCACCTTCATCGTGTTGGCCTGTGCACGCCTGTTGTTGCTGCGCATGAAGCGCGCGGAGGGCAAGTAATGAACGCGACCATGTCGAAAATGTACGCACGGCGCAAACGTGCGAATCAGGCGGCAATGGTGCTGTCCGTCGTCGCGACCTCACTCGGGCTGATCGCGCTGGCCTGGATCCTGACCACCCTGTTCGTCAAGGGTTTCGGCGGCATCAACTGGGCGGTGTTCAGCGAGATGACGCCCCCGCCAGGTTCGAGCCTGGGCGGTCTGCTCAACCCGATCTTCGGCAGCATCGTGCAGACCCTGATCGCGACGCTGATCGGCACGCCGATTGGCATGCTCGCCGGCACCTACATGGCCGAGTACGGCCGCAACAGCAAGTTGACGACGGTCGTGCGCTTCATCAACGACGTACTGCTGTCCGCACCCTCGATCGTCATCGGCCTGTTCGTCTACGAGATCATGGTCCGGCCGATGGGTCATTTCTCGGCCTGGGCGGGCTCCGTTGCCTTGGCGATGCTGGTGATTCCGGTCGTCGTCCGCACCACGGAGGACATGCTGCTGCTGGTGCCCGACAGCCTGCGCGAAGCGGCCTCGGCCCTCGGTGCGCCACGCTGGTTGGTCATCCAGCAGATCTGCTACCGCGCCGCCCGCGCCGGCCTCGTGACCGGCATCCTGCTCGCAATCGCCCGCATCAGCGGCGAAACCGCGCCACTGCTGTTCACTTCACTGAACAACCAGTTCTGGAGCACCGACATGAATGCGCCGATGGCCAACCTGCCGGTGGTCATCTTCCAGTTCGCCCTGTCGCCGTACGAAGACTGGCAGCGCCTCGCCTGGGTCGGCGCACTGCTGATCACGCTGGCCGTACTGTCGCTGAACATCCTTGCCCGCTCGCTGTCCAGCCCACGGACATCCGGCTAATGAACGATCTAGAATCCAAACCAAACTCCGCCATGCAAACGCGACCCAACGTGGACCTGAGCACGACCTCGATCACCTCGCCCGATGCGTCCGAGCACCCGGAAAAGCTGTCGGTCAAGAACCTGAGCTTCTACTACGGCGCGAATCGCGCACTGAACTCAATCTCGCTGCCCCTGTACGACCGCAAGGTCACTGCTTTCATCGGTCCCTCCGGTTGCGGCAAGTCGACGCTGCTGCGCGTGCTGAACCGCATGTACGAGCTGTATCCGGGACAGCGCGCCGAAGGTGAAGTCCTGCTCGATGGCAAGAATATTCTCGCGCCGGGGACCGACCTCAACATGCTGCGCGCGAAGATCGGCATGGTGTTCCAGAAACCTACGCCGTTCCCGATGTCGATCTACGACAACATCGCCTACGGCATCCGCCTCTACGAGAAGCTGCCGAAATCAGAGATGAGTGACCGCGTCGAAGACGCGCTCAAGCGCACCGCGTTGTGGGATGAGGTGAAGAACAAGCTCGATGGCAGTGGCCTGGGCCTGTCCGGTGGTCAGCAGCAGCGCCTGTGCATCGCGCGTTCGATTGCCGTGCGGCCGTCCGTATTGCTGCTCGATGAACCGACTTCGGCACTCGATCCGATCTCGACCGCGAAGATCGAAGAACTGGTCTACCAGCTCAAGAGCGATTACACGATCGCGATCGTCACGCACAACATGCAGCAGGCCGCCCGCGCGTCCGACTACTCAGCGTTCATGTACCTCGGGGATCTCGTCGAGTTCGGCCCAACCGATCGGCTGTTCACCAAGCCGCGCGAAACCCGCACCGAGGAGTACATCACCGGTCGCTTCGGCTGAGCCCGGTCACGAGACAACTAAAAGGCGCCCTGGTGGCGCCTTTTCGTTTTTCAGCCCCGCGCTCTACGCGTACCGCGTGGGGTCAGCGACGCCCGCACTCAGAAAGCCGTCGCGGCGCAGGCGACAGGAGTCACAACGGCCGCAAGCGCGGCCTTCGACATCCGCCTGATAACAGGACACGGTCACCGCGTAGTCGACACCGAGGCGTGCACCTTCGCGGATGATGTCGGCCTTGCTCATCTGCAGCAGCGGCGCGTGGATACGGAAGTGGCCACCCTCGACACCGACCTTGGTCGCGATGTCTGCGAGTTTCTCGAAGGCTTCAATGAATGCCGGTCGGCAATCCGGATAGCCGGAGTAGTCGACCGCATTGACACCGATGAACAGATCGCGCGCTCCGACCACTTCGGCCCAGCCCAGTGCGAGCGACAGGAACAAGGTGTTGCGCGCCGGAACGTAGGTCGACGGAATGCCTTCCGACGGCGTTTCCGGCACGGCGATGTTCATGTCAGTCAGCGAGGAACCGCCCATCGCATCGAGATTGATCGAGATCAGCTGATGCTGACGCACCTTGGCGGCTGCGGCGACGCGATTCGCCGCGGCCAGCTCGGCCTGATGGCGCTGACCGTACGACACACTGAGCGCATAGATCTCGAATCCCTGCTCGGCAGCCATCGCAACGACGGTCGAGGAGTCGAGGCCGCCAGACAGCAGCACAACCGCTTTTGGTTTTTCGAAAGCTGTCATCTGTCTCTCAACGTCCGGCGACGTTGCCCCACAGCACTTTGTGCAACTGCATCTGGAAACGCACCGGCAGTCGATCTTCCAGCAACCAGTCGGCCAGCGTTCCAGGTTCAAGCTGGCTCTGGCTGGGCGAGAACAGGACAGCACAATGCTGGTCGAGCTTGCGCTCGGTCAGCAAGGCCCGCGCCCATTCGTAGTCGGCACGGCTGCAGATGACGAGCTTGAGTTCGTCACGTGCGGTCAGCAGTTCGAGATTTTCCCAGCGATTGCGCTCGACTTCGCCGGAGTCCGGCGTCTTGATGTCGACGATCCGCGCCACCCGCGCATCGACTGCACGGATGTCCATCGCGCCGCTGGTTTCGAGCGATACCAGATAACCGGCATCGCACAGTGCGGTCAGCAATGGCAGGCAGGCACGCTGCGCCAGAGGTTCGCCGCCGGTCACGCAGACATGGCGGACTTCGAGCGTCCTGACGGTTTCAAGAATGTCCCCAAGCTGGGCCCATTGGCCACCGTGGAAGGCGTAGGCGGTGTCGCAGTAGTGACAGCGCAACGGACAGCCGGTCAGACGTACGAACGCTGTAGGCCACCCCACAAAAGAACTTTCGCCCTGAATCGAGCGAAAGATCTCCGTGAGTTTGACCCGGGGTTCTGCTGCAACGGCCGCGTTCAATGTCTGTCCATCAATAGCCACGCGGCCGGTTCACACGGACCGCGTGTATTACTGGACGGCGAGCTGCTGCTGGGCGAGGCGCGCCGCATTCGACTGCGGATAGGTCTGCACCAGCTTCTGCAGGGTCGCCTTGCCGGCCGCTTCCTGCTTCAGCTCAAGCTGGGTCAGACCCGCTTTGAGCATCGAATCCGGCCCCTTCGGGCTGCTCGGGAAGCGCTGCAGCACAGCCTGGAACGCCGTCAGCGCCGAGTTGTAGTCGCGCTTCACGTAATAGGCCTCGCCGCTCCAGTAGAGGGCATTGTCTGCATAGCGGCCCTGCGGCCAACGGCTGAGCAGGGCGCGGAAGCCGGTGATGGCATCGTCGTACTTGCCGTTCTTCAGCGAATCGAAGGCCGTCAGGTAAGCGCCCTCCTCTTCCGGAGACCCGCCGCCGCCGGACGAGATCGTCACCGGGGCCGGCTGGCCACCCGGAGGAAGCTGCTGCGCCTGGGTATAGGCAGGCGGCTGAGCCGGAACCTGCTGCGGCGGCGTTGCCAGCGTACCGCCGGACTGCACCGTCGCCATCGGCGCCTGGCCCGTCTGGGCATACTGGCCGCCGTACTGGCCATAGCTCGCACCACCACTTGCGGGGGCAGACGACCCGCCCTGCAAGCGACGATCCAGATCCAGGTATTGCTCCTTGGCAGCACGCTGGGACTGATCGAACTCGTAGCGCAGGCGTTCCATCTCGCCGCGGACCTGGCGCAGATCGTCGCGCAGACGCAGGTTCTCCTGATCCATGCCGGTCAGGTTGACGGCATCCAGGCGACGCGACAATTCGGCCACGCGTGATTCCGCAGCCTGCAGGCGTCGCTCGGTCGGCGACAGGTTGTCAGAACCGCCCGAGATCGGGCCGCCGTAGCCACCCGCACAGCCGACCAGGAGAGTGCCTACACAGCCCAGAGCTGCCAATCGCAAAACGTTCATCGACGCCACCTGTCGTGCCTTCCGCATCGGGTATCCGCTGGCGACCGACTCGCCAGCGGAGGTCTCAAGTTTTCTGGAATTTTACTGACGAATCAACTGCACGCGACGGTTCTGCGACCAGGCGCTTTCGTCGTGGCCAGCAGCAGCCGGACGCTCTTCGCCATAGCTCAGCAGCGACAGCTGTTCCGGGCTCACGCCCTTGGCTTGCAGCGCGGACTGCACGGCGATCGCACGACGCTCACCAAGACCGACGTTGTATTCGCGCGTGCCGCGCTCGTCGGCATGACCTTCGAGACGAACCCTAGCTGCCAGGTTGGCGCTCAGGTAACTGGCGAAGGTATCGATCACGCTCATCGACTCCGAGCGGATCGAGGTTTCGTCGTAGTCAAAATAGATGATATTGGTCGTCAGCGCGCGCTCGTTCGCAGCGGTCGTGTCGAAGCTGCTGTCCCCTCCGGACACCGGAGCCATCTGATCGCTGTAGCCGCCACTAAGCTGCTGGGCACCATCGGCATCGGTGCGCTTCTTATTCGAGCCACAGGCCGTCATAAAGAGAGCGGCAACGAGAACAACCGGCAGAAACTTTTGAACGTTCATTGAAAGCATCCTACAAATGTGAGGCTATGGAAGAAGGTGAACTGCACTGAGTTAAAAATCATTACTTGAGCAACGGTGACCACGCCGGTTCGCGGACATCACCACCGGCCTGACGCATGCTTTGGCGAACCTTGCCGTCGATTGAAACCGTCGCCAGTTCAGCGCCACGTGAGGTTTGTGTCGCGTAGATGATCACGGCACCGCCCGGGGCGAAACTCGGACTCTCGTCCATCGGTCCATCGCTGAGTACCCGCATATCGTTCGAAGTCAGATCCAGCAGGCCAATGCGGTAGCGACCGCCATCGAGGTTGACCATCGCCAGCGAGGTGCCGTCCGGAGAATAAGCCGCGCGCAGGTTCTGGCGACCACCGAAGGTCAGGCGTCGGGGATCACCGCCCTCGATGCCGACTTCGTAGATATGCGGCTGCCCGCCACGATCCGACGTGAACGCAAGTCGCGAACCATCCGGTGACCAGGCGGCCTCGGTATCGATGCCGTAGTGGTCGGTGAGGCGGCGACGCGAGCCATTGCGGATGTCCAGGATGTAGATATCCGGGTTCTTTTCGAACGACAGCGTCAGAGCCAGATACTTGCCGTCCGGTGAAAACGCCGGCGAACCGTTGATGCCCTTCTCCGAGATCAGGCGCTTGACCTCGCCCGTTGCCAGAGTGTGCAGGTAGATTGCCGAGCGGCCCTTCTCATAGCCGACATAGGCCAGCTGCTTGCGGTCCGGCGACCAGGCCGGCGACATCAGCGTTTCACGCGAGGTTGCGACGATCCGCGGGTTCTCGCCGTCGGAATCGGCAATGACCAACTCGAAGCTACGCTGGTAACCGATGCCCTTGGCCGTGACGTAGGCAATCTTGGTGTTGAAGTAGCCTGGCAAGCCGAGCAGCTTTTCATAGATCAGGTCAGCGATCTGGTGCGCGACATAACGCATCTGATCGAGGCTGCGCGCCGGGATATCGAAGCCGAGGAGTTGCTGACCGCTGACCGCATCGACGAGGAAGAAACGAGCGAAGTAACCACCAGCATCCGATTTGGCAACCTGACCAACGACGACGTTGTTAATGCCTTGTGCGCGCCACGCACTGGCGTCGATCTGCGCAGGAGTGATCGGCTTCTGCAGCATGTCGCCACGAGGAAGCGTACGGAAGCGCCCGCTGCGCGCCAGATCGGCGTCAATAACTTGAGCCAGGTCAGTCGTGACCTCGGGAATCTGCGCAAAAGGCACAATCGCAATAGGCAGGGCACTGTCACCTCCGCCAATAACGGAAATCTCTAATGCTGCGTGCGCCGGCCCCCCAACGTATATCAAGGCAAACAGCGTAATCCATCGAATCAGTTTCATAGTGAGCTTTCTACGTCAGAAGCATGAAGGTGGGCTGAATCCTGTTGCGGTACAACAGCATAGTGGACTTGCTTGGCTTTTGAGCCCAAACGCGGTGACAAATTCCGGTGGAGTGCCTCAGCACAACGGCTCTCCCATGGCGCTGCCAGGGCAGAAGGTTGTGCGGAGTTCGCGCTCGAAAAGTGAGGAATCAGGTGGCGGCGGTAGTGGCGAAGCCAAAAGCACAGCCTGTTCAACCGAACGATCCAGGGTCTCGCTGCCGCAACTGCGCACGACCTTGGCACTAATGACCTGACCGCCTGGTATTTGCACGATATCCACCAGGCAGTTGAAGCGGGTAATAGGCGAACCCGGCGGACGGTTCCACTTGCTGCGAATCTTTGCCGCAATCGCATTCGCCCAAGGCTGCTGCGCTGCCGAACGAGCCGCTGCAGCACGCGCCGCCGCTTCCTCGCGCATCGCGCCTTCCAGCGCGTCGCGCCTGGCCTTTTCCTCGGCAGCGCGCTTCGCCTTCAGGCGTTCGACTTCCTGGCGTTCAGCCTCGAGCTCACGCTCGCGCGCGGCTTCGATCTCGCGCTGGCGCTCTTCGGCCTCGGCGCGCTTGCGCGCCTCTTCCTGGCGCTTGGCCTCTTCTTCCTGGCGCTTCTTCGCTTCCTCGATACGCTTCAGTTCTTCCGACTTGCGCTTTTCTTCATCCTGGATGCGCTTGAGTTCGGCTTTACGCTCCTGCTCGACCTTCTGCTTGAGCTTTTCTTCCTCAACGCGCTTGCGCTCGGCCTCGGCCTTGAGTTCGGCGAGCTCCTGCTTCTTCTTGCGTTCCTCGACGAGCTTGCGCGCGTCTTCGGCGTCCTTTTCCTTCTTTTCTTCGGTCTTCTTCTGCTGTTCGACCTTCTTCTTCTCGTCGACCTTTTTCTGCTCTTCGGCCTTCTTCAGCGTTTCGCGCTTGCGCTCGACCTCGCGCTCAACCTCGAGTTCCTTCTGGCGCTGTTCTTCGACCGCCTGCTGCTTTTTCTGCTCGGCGAGCATCTTGGCGACTTCGGCGGCCTGTTCCTTGGCGGTCATGTCAACGATCAACACCGCTTCCATCGGCGGAGGCATGACCAGCTCGCGCGTGAAGAAGGCGCTGGCGAACAGCAGCACGAACAGCAGCACATGCAGCGCCGCCGCGATATAGAGATGACGACGTTCAACCATTAGGGCGCGGTGGTGTCGTCGAGCGGCTGGGTGATGAAGCCGATCTTGCGGGCGCCGGCGCTCTGCAGCAGCGACATGCCGTGCGCAATGCGTTCATAGGCGACCGCCTGGTCGCCTTCAACCATGATCAGCTTGGTCGGATTGGCCTGGACCAGCTTGGCTACCGCTTCGACGACTTCCTCGTCGGTCAGCGGCTGGCTCGACTTGCCCTCGGCCTTGTTGAACATGAACTCGCCCTTCGCCGTCACCGAGAACTTGGCGTCCTCTTCCTGACTGGTCAGGGACTGGGCATTGGTATCAGGCAGGTCGACTTCAATGCCCTGCACCATCAGCGGCGCAGTCACCATGAAGATGATCAGCAATACGAGCATGACGTCGATATACGGCACGACGTTAATCTCGGACGAGAGCTTGCGCTTGGCCATGGCGGGGCCTCAGCCCTTCTTCTGACCGTGGCGCAGGCCGCGGTCCATGATGCCAATCATCTCTTCGGCAAAGGTATGGAAGCGGGACTCCAGGCTTTCGACCTTGCGCGTGAAGAAGTTGTACGCAATGACCGCAGGAATCGCGGCGAACAGACCCATCGCGGTGGCAATCAGGGCTTCGGCAATCCCGGGGGCAACGACAGCCAGCGAAGCCTGCTTGACGTTTCCGATGCCGATGAACGCATTCATGATGCCCCAGACCGTGCCGAACAGGCCGATGTAGGGGCTGGTCGAACCGATCGTCGCGAGGACGGCTAGGCCGCCTTCGAGACGCTCGACTTCGCGCACCTGACTGACGCGCATCTGGCGCTGCACGGCGGCGATCACGTCATCGCTGTCGGCATCGCCGCCGGTCTGCTGGCGCGTGTATTCCTCGTAGCCAGCAACGAAGATCGCAGCCGGGCCGTGGTTTTCGCCGTTGCGGCGCTGCTGTTCGTAGAGATCCGACAGATTGCCGCCGCTCCAGAACTTGTCCTCAAAATGCTCGGCGGCATCGGTCGCCGTGGCCAGCAATTTGCGCTTGGAGAGGATCACCGCCCAGGAGAACACCGAGGCTATTACCAAGATGAGTAGCACCACCTGCGCCAGGACGCTGGCCGACAGTATGAGGTGCGCATAGGACATTTCTGCGTTCATGAGTTCGCGATCGGACCTGGTTCGCGCGGCACGCCGCGCCTAAATAAAGTCGTAATTGCCGGCTGAAAGGTAAAGTTACCAACCACTTGCAACAACCTTATGCTGCAATGCGGAACGATATCATAATGACTGCGAAACGCAGTATGAATTGGCGATAAAAGCAGCCAAGCCCGATGCAAACGGACAAACGGCATCGATCTCGGGGTTAAACGGCAATGCCTTCAGGTGCCACCCAGACGCCACCGCTCGATCGCCTCCATCATGACTGCTGGCATCGGCGCCGGCCGGAAATCGGTAAAGCTGACGCAGCCGATCTTGACGGCCACGCTTGCGAGCAACTCAGTGTCGCTGGTTCTCTTCAGGCGCTGCTCGAATACCAGGCTCGCCCGCCGCACGGACGCGACCGTGGTCTGCACCTGCAGAAGATCGTCCAGCCGTGCCGGCCGCCGGTAGGCGATTTCCATGCTGGCGACCGTAAATACAGTGCCCAGTTCCTCGCGCATGCGCTCCTGGCCCAGTTGCAGCGTGCGCAGCCATTCGGTGCGGCCGCGCTCGAACCAGCGCAGGTAGTTGGCGTGGTAGGCAACGCCGCTGGCATCGGTGTCTTCGTAGTAGACCCGGATCGGTAACTCAAAAATCGCCGTACTCATCGCCCGCTCATTGCTGGAACAGGTCCGGTGTGGCCAGACGCTCCGGTACCTTGAGGCCATAGTGCTCATAGGCACGCTTGCCGGCGATGCGACCGCGCGGCGTGCGCATCAGGTAGCCCTGCTGGATCAGATAAGGCTCAAGCACATCTTCAATCGTGTCCCGCGATTCGCCAATCGCTGCGGCCAGGTTGTCGATACCGGCCGGCCCCCCGTCGAAACGTTCGATCAGCGCCATGATCAGGCGTCGATCCATCAGGTCGAAGCCGTTGCTGTCGACGCTGAGCAGGCGCATTGCTTCGCTCGCCGACGCCGCAGTGATCACACCATCGCCGCGCACCTCCGCATAATCACGTGCACGGCGCAGCAGGCGGTTGGCAATGCGCGGCGTCCCGCGCGAACGTCGTGCAATTTCGGCCGCACCGCCGGGTGCAATGGGCGCCTTGAGGATGCCGGCACTGCGCAGCACGATCTGCGTCAGGTCAGTTTCGGAATAAAACTCCAGACGCTGCACCAGCCCGAAACGATCACGCAGCGGACTGGTCAGCGCCCCCGCCCGCGTCGTTGCGCCCACCAGGGTGAACGGCGGCAGGTCGATGCGGATCGAACGCGCCGCCGGCCCCTCGCCGATCATGATGTCGAGCTGGTAGTCCTCCATCGCCGGATAAAGGACCTCCTCAACGATCGGTGACAGGCGATGGATTTCATCGACGAACAGCAGGTCGCGCGGCTCCAGATTGGTCAGCAGCGCGGCAAGGTCGCCCGGACGCTCGAGCACCGGGCCCGAGGTCTGTCGCAGATTGACGCCCATCTCACTGGCGAGGATGTTGGCCAGCGTGGTCTTGCCAAGGCCAGGCGGGCCGAAGATCAGCACGTGATCGAGCGCTTCGCCGCGCTTGGTTGCGGCTTCGATCGCGATGCTCATCTGCTCGCGAACCGCAATCTGGCCGATGTAGTCAGCGAGGCGTTGCGGACGAATTGCGCGCTCGATGCGCTCCTCGTCCGTGCCCGCGACACTGGAGATCAGGCGGTCCGCATCATTCGCTGAGCCACTCATCGCACGGCGCGCTTCAGCGCCTCCTGAATGATCTGCTCGGTGTTCATGCCGTCCTTATACACGGCTTCGGTGAAGCGCTGAATCTCGACAGGCTTGTAGCCAAGGGCTGCGAGCGCATGGCGCGCGTCCTGCAACGGTGTTGCGTCGACACTGCCCGCTCCCGGCAATACGGGGGTGAGGTCCGCGCGGTCAGCGCGATCACGCATTTCGACGATCAGGCGATCGGCAGTCTTGCGTCCTACACCCGGCAATTTGGTCAGGCGCATCGCATCGCCAGCGCGCACCGTGATCCAGAATTCATCGACACCCATACCGGACAGAATCGCCAGCGCCAGCTTGGGGCCGACGCCGGAGATGCGGATCAGTTCGCGAAACAGGGACTTCTCGGTTGCGGTCGCAAAACCGAACAGCAGATGGGCGTCTTCGCGCACGGTCAGATGCGTATGCAGCGCAACCGTCTCACCGACCGCCGGCAGCTTGTAGAACGTCGACATCGGCGCTTCGACTTCGTAACCAACACCGCCAACATCGATCAGCAGCAGCGGTGGCTGCTTGAGCAGCAGACGCCCGGCCAGACGACCGATCATGAACGGCTCCAGCGGCCGGCGAGTGCCAGCCCGGTGCGTGCACGCGTCCCACTGACCTGCGCATGCGTCAGCGCAACCGCCAGCGCGTCGGATGCATCCGAAACGAGCTTGCCTTGAAGATTGAGCAGTATGCGCACCATGTGTTGTACCTGTTCCTTTTCCGCGCGACCGGTTCCGGTCAGCGCCAGCTTGACCTGGGTTGCCGCGTATTCAGACACCGGCAGACCTGCACGGGCGGCGGCACAGAGCGCGACACCACGTGCCTGGCCGAGGATCAACGCGCTGCGCAGATTCTTGCTGACGAAGACTTCCTCGAACGCCGTTTCCTGAGGAGAGTACTCATTGATCAGGGCCGTCATCTGCGCATCGATCAGTGCAAGCCGCTGGGGCATTTCACCGGTGCCGGTTGCGATGCGTCCGCTAGCCACGACCCGGCATTTTCCACGCTCGCTATCGATGATGCCGTAGCCAGTGAACCGCGAACCCGGATCAATGCCAAGGATGCGGGTCACGCGACGTTGGTATAAACCTTTTGTACGTCGTCGAGGTCTTCGAGCGTATCAATCAGCTTGGTCGCGGATTCAGCCTGATCGCCCGCAAGCGTCACCGTGTTCGCCGGACGCAAGGTGACATCAGCCTGGAGCAATGCAAAACCCTTGGCTTCGAGCGCCTGCTTGACCTCAACCAACGCAGCTCGTGAAGTCAGAATCTCGGTATAGCCGTCTTCATTGAGGACGTCGTCCGCGCCGCTCTCCAACGCCACTTCGAGCACCTGCTCTTCTTTGTCGCTGTCACCCGCAGTTTCGATGAAGATCTGCCCGACTTCGGCAAACATGTAAGCCACCGCACCGCTGGTGCCCATGTTGCCACCGTTCTTGCTGAAGGCATGGCGGACGTCAGCGACCGTACGCGTCGGGTTGTCAGTCATGCAATCGACGATGATCGCCACACCGCCTGGTCCGTACCCTTCGTAACGGATTTCTTCGAAGTTGTCGGCCCCACCGTCACCCGTACCGCGCTTGATCGCGCGCTCGGCGGTGTCCTTTGGCAGATTGGCGTCGAACGCCTTGTCGAGTGCAAGACGCAGGCGCGAATTGCTGCGCGGATCACCGCCGCCGGTGCGCGCGGCAACGGTGATTTCGCGAATGAACTTGGTGAACAGCTTGCCGCGCTTGGCGTCTTCAACACCCTTGCGGCCAGCGATGCTTGGACCTCTGCCCATGGTTCCCGATGATCCCTTGAATGTCGCTGAAACGATTGATTAGAAGAAGTCGAGCCGCAGACCGCCGTGCAGGCCGTTGTCTGCAGTGATGTCGCCACCGCCCTCCAGCTCGACGTTGACGTTGCGATAGCCGATGTACACCGACGCGTCCTTGAGCACCTGGTAGTCGAGGCCAACGCCGACTTCGTAGTACTGGTCGAACTCGCCCATGCTCAGCACTTCCGGGGCGTAGTAGCCGTAGACCGACAAGCCGAGGCGATCAAAACCCGGATAGCGCGCTTCGGCCTGGCCACCAACGGCGAAAGCACCACCGCTGTCATGGTCGCGTCCGATGTAGACACCGCGCACGCCAAGACCGGCGGCGAGCTCGAACTGCTTCGCACCAGCATCACCGGTCAGAAGGGCACCGACATGTGCGACCAACAAGTCATCTTCGCGCTTGGGGCGAACGATCGCACCGACGTCATACTGACCCTTCTTGTCGCTCGCGAGGCGCGACAGCGGGCCGTAGATGGCGGCGCGGAAACTGTTGTCGCCGATCGACAGATCAAAGATTTCGGCCTGTGCCGCCGTGCTCGCCAGCATCAGACCCGCAACCAGCAACCCAGCAGCACCCGCCTTGTTGACTGCATTCATCTGCGTATTCCCCCAAACGATTGAGCTCTAGTTTTGCTTCCCTTTGATTCGCGCCTGCTGCAACTACTTCTTGACCTTGTTCACGGCATGCACTGCGCGGCCATCCACCAGCAACACGGCTTCGTGCAGATTCTCGGACAGCGAAGGGTGACCGTGCATGGTCAGGGCGATGTCTTCGCAGGTCGCTGCAAACTCCAGCGCGAGCACCGCTTCTGCGAGCAACTCTGACACATACGGTCCGACCATGTGCATGCCGAGGATGCGGTCGGTCTTGACGTCGGCGATGACCTTGATCGATCCCACCGCCTGCTCCATCGCCTTGGCGCGACCATTGGCGGCGAACGGACCCAGGCCGGTCTTCACCTCGTAACCCTTGGCCTTGGCCTGCTCTTCGCTCAGACCCACCCATGCCACTTCCGGCGCGGTGTAGATCACGCTCGGCACCGCGTTGTAATTCACCTGCGTGTGATGGCCGGCAAGCTGCTCAGCGAGGGCAACGCCCTCTTCGATGCCCTTGTGCGCGAGCATCGCGCCACCGATGACGTCACCGACCGCGTAGATGCCCGGTGCGCTGGTCTTGTAGTGCGCATCGACCTTGACGAAGCCACGCTCGTCGAGCTCAACCTTGGCGACATCCGCACCCAGTGCATCGGTGTACGGCTTGCGACCAACGGCGACGATCAGCTTGTCGAAGGTTTCGGTCTTGACCTCACCGCCCAGCTCATACGAAACCGCAACGCCCTTGGCACCGGCCTTGGCCGACTGCACCTTGGCGCCGAGGCGGATGTCCAGCCCCTGCTTGGTGAAATGACGCAGCGCTTCCTTGGCGATTTGCTGGTCGACCATCGGCAGGAAGGTCGGCAGCGCTTCGAGGATCACCGTCTGTGCGCCGAGGCGACTCCAGACGCTGCCCAGTTCCACACCGATCACGCCAGCGCCGATCACGCCGAGCTTCTTCGGTACTTCGGTGAAATCGAGCGCACCCCACGAATCGACAATGTGCTTGCCGTCGAAGGCCGCGATCTTCAGATTGACCGGCGCGGAACCGGTCGCAATCACGATGTGCTTGGCGGTCAGCACTTCGACCTTGCCGTCGTGCGATTTGAATTCGACCTTGCCGTCGCCGAGCAGCTTGCCGAAACCCTGCAGGCCGGTGACCTTGTTCGCGGAGAACAGGGTCTTGATGCCGCTGGTGAGCTGGTTGGAAATGGTCTGCTTTCGCGCCTGCATCTTGGCCAGGTCCAGCGTCAGCTTGCCGCCGCCGATGCCGTGCAGCGCGGCTTCGTGCCCCATGCGGTGATACAGCTCGGAGGATTCGAGCAGGGCCTTGGACGGGATGCAGCCTGCGTTGAGGCAGGTACCGCCGAAAGCCGGAGTGTTGTCCTTGTTGATCCAGGCGTCGATGCAGGCCGTCT
The DNA here is from genome assembly GCA_030775105.1 of Pseudomonadota bacterium. Lineage (GTDB taxonomy): Bacteria > Pseudomonadota > Gammaproteobacteria > Nevskiales > Nevskiaceae > Solimonas. The sequence goes on from JALYJV010000498.1 coordinate 20,088, forward strand.
TGAAGCCCAGCTGTGCGGCGCGAATGGCGCAGGGATAGCCGGCTGGTCCGCCGCCAATCACGACAACATCAAACTCACTGCTCGTGGCGTTGCTCATGGTGCTCCTCGATGGTCGAGGGCATTCTAACCACGCTGCATGGGCACTGCCACGAATATTGACCTGTTATCGATTCGGCACGCCGAATCGATAGGTGTCTGCGCAGAACAACAAAAAGCCGGTGGTGGCACCAGGCCGACACCGGCTGGGACAAACCCTGATGGGATCAGGCCGGGACCGGCGATGCGCCCATCACAGCGTCCGCCGCGGCAATCGCGTTGCCACCCGTGCGCTGATACTCGTCGACCCACTCCTGGTACAGGCTCATGTCGCCGTGCTTCCACGGGTGGAACCCGGGTTTGAAATAGGTCATGAAATGCGGCAGCAGGCGCGGATACAGGCCGCCCGGCCCGTACAGCCACCACAGGCCGCGCAACCACACGCCGGTGCGGTTCTGCACGCCGTCGACCGCGAACATGTGTCGCATGATCATGAAGACGTGCAGCGGGAAGGTCAGCGCGACCTGCAGCATCGAGAAGATGCGCGTGAAGTAGCCGCCACGCGCGACCTTCTCAAACACGTCGTACGCCACGGCCTTGTGCTCGATTTCCTCGACCGCGTGCCAGGCGTACATCGCGCGAATGCGCGGATCGGCGTCGGCAAACATGCCGGTATTGAAGAAGCCGTGCGCCATCAGCGCGGTCATGTGTTCCGCGGCCGCAGTCTGGCCCAGCGTGTACGTCGGCGAAAAACGCTTGCGGAAGAAGTTGAACATGATGTCCTTCTGCTTCGCGAGTATCGTGTCGACCGCGATGCCCTGCGCCTTCAGCCGGTTGTTGAAGCGTGTGTGGACCATGCCGTGCTGGCCTTCCTGGTAGATGAAGTCCTTGACCTGCGCCTGCAGCTGCGGATCGGTGATCTGATCGCGGAAATCCCGCACGCAGCAGATGAAGAACTTTTCGCCTTCGGGAAACAGCAACGACATCGCGTCGAAGAAGCGCGTCTTGAACGCGTCGCCGCCGAACCAGTACTTAGGGATATCGCCGTCGAGGTCCAGATCCGGTCCCTGCCGCGGAACGATGTGCATCCGATCTCCATCCATGTGCCCGACTCCATGCAAACCAAGGTCTGGAATCGACTCTAGGCCGCATCAAGGGCAGCGGCTATGACCGCTGGCGACCTAAGGGAACAATACGCGACAGAGCGCCAAGTTGGCGTCAATACGCGACTTTTAGCCTGCTTCAGGGGTCTCGACGGTGCCGGAAACTGCTGGGCGACACGCTGGACCAGCGCGTGAAGGCCCGTGTGAAACTGCGCCGGTCGGAGAAGCCGAGCTGTTCGCTGATCGTCTCCATATCCAGCGCGGTCTCCTGCAGGGCCTTGATCGCAAGACGGTAGCGAACACGATCAACCACAGTGCCGAACGCATCGCCCTCGGCGTGCAGGCGGCGCTGCAGCGTGCGCGGGTGTATCCCCAGGACACGCGACATGCCGTCGATGCCCTGGGCAAACAAGGCCGGATCCTGCTCGAATGCCGCCTCCATCGCAGCAACCAGGCCGGTGCGCCGCGGCATCTGCGCGAGCAACTGGCCGACACGTCGCTCGGCCTGTTCATGCAGTCGCGCAAAACCGCCTTCGAGGCGCTGATCGAGCCGATGGCGCGGCAGTTCGATCGCATTGCGCGGCTGATCAAAGGCTACCGGCAGACGGAAGTACGGCGCATAGGCGGCCGCGTAGTCCGGCGCCGGATAGCGAAAGCGCAGCTGGGAAAACTGTTCGAGATCGCCGGCCAGCATGCGGCCAAACTTGGTCACCGAGGCGAAGAT
>JALYJV010000499.1 GCA_030775105.1 Pseudomonadota bacterium
TTCCGGAATCGGTCGCGATGGTTGCGGCCCAGGTCATCGGCAACGATGCAGCGATCACGGTCGCGGCGCAAAGCGGCAATTTCCAGCTCAGCGTGATGCTGCCGGTGATCGCGCACAACCTGCTGCAGAGCCTGCATCTGCTCAGTAACAGCAGTCGCCTGCTCGCGGATCGAGCGATTGCCGGATTCACCGTGCGTTCGGCGCGCCTCAACGAGGCGCTGGCACGCAATCCCGTATTGATCACTGCGGCCAATGCGGTCATCGGCTACGAGCGTGGCGCGGCGATTGCCAAGCGCGCGTACAAGGAGAGCAGACCCGTTCTGGACGTCGCGGTCGAGGACACCGGGCTGCCGCGAGCGCAACTGGCACGGATGCTCGACCCGGCAGCGCTGGTGAATGCACGAAAAAAGGCGCGTCACCGCGGGCGCTGAGCGTTCAGGTTTAGTAGCATTCGCGCCGCCCCGAATTTGTTCGGTTCTTTGCCCAGCTCAAGGCCAGCCATATGACCACGATCCGCCAGGAAGACCTGATCCAGAGCGTCGCCGACGCCTATCAGTACATCAGTTACTACCACCCGCTGGACTACATCCAGGCCTTGGGCGATGCCTACGAGCGCGAGGAGTCACCGGCGGCAAAGGATGCGATTGCGCAGATTCTGACCAACTCGCGCATGTGCGCCGAGGGCAAGCGACCGATCTGCCAGGACACCGGTATCTGCGTCGTGTTCATGAAAGTCGGCATGAACGTGCGCTGGGACGCGACGATGAGCGTGCAGGACATGGTCAACGAAGGCGTGCGTCGCGCCTATCTCAACCCGGAGAACAAGCTGCGCGCCTCGGTGCTCGCCGATCCGGCCGGCAAGCGTACGAACACCAAGGACAACACACCCGCGGTCATTCATTACGAGATCGTGCCGGGCGACCATGTTGAGATCACCTGCGCGGCCAAGGGCGGCGGCAGCGAGAACAAGTCGAAGATGGTGTGCCTGAACCCGTCCGACTCGATCGTCGACTGGGTGCTCAAGACGGTACCGACGATGGGCGCCGGCTGGTGCCCGCCGGGCATCCTCGGCATCGGCATCGGCGGCACGCCGGAGAAGGCGACCGTGATGGCCAAGGAAGCAATCATGGCGCCGGTCGACATTCATCTCGTCAAGGAGAAGAAGGCGCGCGGCGAGACGCTGACCAAGATCGAGGAACTGCGCCTGGAGTTGCTGGAGAAGGTCAATGCGCTCGGCATCGGCGCGCAGGGCCTCGGCGGACTGACCACGGTGCTGGATATCAAGATCATCGACTATCCGACCCATGCGGCTTCCCTGCCGGTCGCGATGATTCCGAACTGCGCCGCGACGCGACACGTTCACTTCGAACTCGATGGCTCCGGCCCAGCCAAGCTCGAAGCGCCGAAGCTCGAAGATTGGCCACAGGTGACCTGGCAGGCCGACACCAAGAAGGCCAAGCGCGTGAACCTCGATACGCTGACGCGCGAGGAAGTGCAGAGCTGGAAGCCGGGCGACACGCTGCTGCTCAACGGCAAGATGCTCACCGGCCGCGATGCCGCGCACAAGCGCATCCAGGACATGCTCGCCAAGGGCGAGAAGCTGCCGGTGGATTTCACCAATCGCGCGATCTACTACGTCGGCCCGGTCGATCCGGTGCGTGACGAGGCGGTCGGTCCGGCCGGCCCGACGACGGCCACGCGCATGGACAAGTTCACCGAGATGATGCTGGCACAGACCGGCCTGATCGCGATGATCGGCAAGTCCGAGCGCGGACCCAGCGGCATCGAGGCGATCAGGAAGCATAAGGCTGCATACCTGATGGCCGTGGGCGGCGCGGCTTACCTGGTGTCCAAGGCGATCAAGACCGCGAAGGTGCTCGGCTTCGCTGACCTCGGCATGGAAGCAATCTATGAATTCGATGTCACCGACATGCCGGTGACGGTCGCTGTCGATGCCAATGGCACTTCTGTCCACGAGACGGGTCCGAAGGAATGGAAAGCCAAGATCGCCGGCTCCATCGGCAAGATTCCCGTCGCAGTTGCCTGAGGTTGGAACACATGAACTTTCGTTTGCTCAGTTTTCTCGGCGCGCTGGCCTGCATCGGTGGCCTCGCGTTCGCACTGTTCACGCAGTACGTGCTCGGCTTCGAGCCATGTCCGATGTG
>JALYJV010000500.1 GCA_030775105.1 Pseudomonadota bacterium
GGTCTGCGCCGGTGAGGTGTCAGGCGCTGCAATCGCAAGGCCGCGCAGGGTTTCTCCACCGGCCAGACCGGTGACGGCCACGGCGGACGATGCCACGCCGCTGCTCAGGTTGATGCTGGCGATGCTCGATCCGCCGCTGCTGTCGACGACCGCGAAGGCTGTGTTGTCGCCGTTGGCCGCAGTGCTGATCTCGAAGCCGTTGACGCCGCTGCTCGCGCCGGAGCCGAGTGCGCCGACGCTGGTCAGCGTGCCATTGTTGGGATCGGAGGTGCTGAGCAGCGTGCCGCTGTCGCTGTCCATGTAGAACAGCGTCGTGCGGCAGGTCGATGCAAAGCTGTTGCTGTACGCGGTGGCACTGATGCCCGATTCCGGTGTGCCTGCCACGTTGAGCGTGCCATCGGTGATCGTCAGGCCGGTGTCGACGTTGATGCGCAGGTTGAGGCCACTGTCGCTGACGACGCGCAGGCGGTCGACGAGCGGGTTGAAGTCGACCCCGAAGTTGCCGTCGCCAAGCGTCGTGAACGGTGCGCTTGTGTCGGTCGGGTCTGCGGCCAGGGTTGACTTGAGCGTCGCCGCGCCACTGTCCGGGTTCACCGCGTACAGGCGTCCGCTGCTGCCGAGCGCGATGATCTGGCCGGCCGGTGTGCCAGCGGGTCGGATATCGATGCCGAGCAGGGTCTCGCCGCTCTGCAGACCGCTGATCGTGACCGCGCTCTGGATGTCGGGCGCAGCACGTGCGAAGCCGACCAGACGGTTGTTGCTGGTCAGTGCATAGGTGTCGACGCTGAGTGGTTCCGAATCGCCGTCGCTTCCACTGTTACAGGCCGAAAGACCGGCCGCCAATGAGCAGACTGCGAAAACCGCCAGGGGGGTGCGCTTGCCTTGCATAGGTATCTCCTTGGAATCGAGCTCGAACCAGGGAATACGCCGCGCGGCAGGGGTTGGATGCACAGGACGGGCTTTCCGGTGACTGAACTGTTTGAAACAGGGCGCCAGGCATTGAATCTGCGCCCTGAATCCGGATTCCGCGCACGCCCGTAATGAATCTTTGTTGCGCTCGCCTTAATGCCTTCGGCGTTCGTGACGCCCCTTGGGGCCGCATCTGCGGCCCTCTTTTTTGCGCCCCGCGGTCAGGCCCCGCTCTTGCTCCGGGTCTTGGGGGTCAGCATCGTGCCCGTGCATTTCCTGTGGCCGCAGCGGCAGGCCCAGATCTTCTTCATGCGCGCCGTGTGCGCTTCATCGAGCGTGATGCCGTAGTCGTAGGTCAGCTCTTCGCCTTCGCGGATCGCGCGCACGGTTTCGATGTAGACCGTGTCCTTGCTGCGATCGGCGTCATCTTCGTAGTGGATGGCTTCGCAGTTCGGTACACAGCTGTGATTGAGCCAGCGCGCCGAGTTGCCGTCGACATTGGCGTCAATGACCCAGTCTTCGTTGAGCGTGAACAGGAAGGTATGACCGCTTTCGCTGTCACCGCCGTAGCACTGGTCGATCTCGTCATGCCGGCGCAGCGCGCCGCGGTACTGGATGAGGCGCAGACCCTTGGGGAGGTCGCGAGCGGCGAAAACACCGTTGCCGTGGATCTTGGATCGGCGGACTAGAAGATTGCGTGCCATGGGTGAGCGAGTCGTGAGGGAGCGGGATTATGCCCAAGCCGAGCACTTTGTGTGCCATCCGCGCGACCAAATTTCTGCTGTGGGTGTTGCGTAGGGTCGCGTTCACCAGGCATAAAGCTAAGAACATCCACGCTATGCCACGCACCTTGGGTGTCCCACCAAAGCAAAGAGAACCATGAACGCACGTCTGATTCCGTCTTTCGCACTTGCAGCCAGCAGCCTGCTGGCCCTGCCGCTCACGGCCAATGCACACAACTACACCTATATCGAAGGTGGTTATGTCAGCCTGGACAATGACGCCGCGGACGACTCCGGCTTTCGCATTGCCGGTTCCGGCGCGGTTGCGCCGTCTATTGCGCTGATTGGCGAATACGTCGATACCGGCGACTTCGAGCAGCTCAGCGCCGGTGCGATCTACCACGCGCCGATCGACCGTAGCCTCGACTGGTTCGCAGGCGCGACGGTCGAGATGATCGACGTCCCCAACGACGACGACACCGGCTTTGGCCTGCGTGGCGGCGTGCGCTGGTCATTCGCCAAGGCCTTCGAGCTGACGCCGGAAATCCGCCATATCGATGTCTTCGATGAAGGCTTCACCTCGCTGCGCCTTGGCGGCCTCTACCGCATCGCCCCGCGCATCGACCTGCAGGCCGCATTGCAGGGCGGCGACGACGATCGCTTTGAGGCCGGCTTGCGCTACAACTTCTAAGCGACTCGCTTCAGATCTGCAGACGGCTCGGGTGCGCAGGCATCCGGGCCGTTTCTGTTTGCGGGATCAGTAAAGATTCATCGACAGACCGGCGGCCAGCGTCTGCCCCAGTTCCTGCGCCTGATCCAGCGCACCTTCGGCAATGCCGCCGTGGCTGATCAGCGGTTCGGCAACCCTCCGCCAGCCATAGCCGGTGGCGATGCGCTCAATCGCGCGAACCGCACCCGTGCCATCGTTGTCGCAGCTGATCAGCAGTACATAGGGCAGGCCGATGGTCTTGCCCTCTGCCGGGTAATAGGTTCGATCCATGAAATCCTTCATCGCGCCGGACATGTAGCCGAAGTTTTCCGGGGTGCACAGGATCAGGCCATTGGCCCACAGCAGATCTTCAAGCTGGGCTTCGCCGGCGCGCAGGACCCGCAGTTCGACTTCATCGGCGAGCAGCCGCGCGCCGGCCGTGGCTGACTCGGCGAGTTGCTGCGTGTGTCCGCTCTGGCTGTGCCAGACCAGCAGCAGATGCTTCATGGGCGAGGACATGCAACCAAGCATACCGTCGGGCGCCAAGGCATGTCCGCACGGCGAATTCTTCGCCGCTTTGCGCATGCCACAATGCGCCGAACCCCCTGTACCGGCGCACGCCATGCCCCAGATTTCCGCCAACGGTCTCAAGCTCGAATACGAAACCTTCGGCCACGCCAGCAAGCCAGCGATCCTGCTGATCATGGGCCTGGGCAGCCAGATGGTGCTGTGGCCGGATGCGTTCTGTCAGCGCCTCGCCGCCGCGGGCTACTACGTTGTGCGTTTCGACAATCGCGACGTCGGCCTGTCGAGCAAGCTCGACCATCTGGGCAAGCCGCATCTGATGCGCACCAGCCTCAGGTACACGCTGGGGCTGAAGGTGCGCGCGCCTTACCTGCTCGACGACATGGCAGCGGATGCTGTCGGCCTGCTCGATGCGCTGCACATCAAGAACGCGCATGTCGTCGGCGCGTCCATGGGCGGCATGATCGCGCAACTGATCGCCGCCAAGCACGGTGCGCGCGTGCGCAGCCTGACCTCGATCATGTCGAGCAGCGGTCACCGCTGGCTGCCGGGACCGGCGTGGCCGGTGCGCTTGCGCCTGGTCAAGCGGCCGACGACTTTCGACCGTGACAGCCTGATCGCCCATGGCATGACAACCTGGCGGATGATCGGCAGCCCCGGCTTTGTCGAGGATGAAGCCGTGCTGCGGGCGAAGATCAGTGGCCAGATCGATCGCGGTGTGCACCCTCCGGGCTTCGTGCGGCAGATCGCCGCGATCATGGCCTCAGGCAGCCGCGTGCCGCTGCTGAAGCGGATCAAGGCGCCGGTGCTGATCATTCACGGCAAGCACGACCCGCTGGTCAGGGTGGCTGCGGCACACAACCTTGCCAAGCATCTGCCGGACGCGAAGCTGGAGATCATCGATGGCATGGGTCATGACCTGCCGAGCGCGTTGCTGCCGCGCATCGAGCAGTTGATCCTGCATCACCTCAAGCACGCCGAGCGCGACCATGCGCGCGCTGCACCGGGTGCCGAGCGCCGCCGCGCATAAGCGCAGCGTCGGAGCACAGGTGATGACGTATAGCCGCAGAGTGGTCGCGGCCATCGGCCTCGGCCAGCTGCTGGCCTGGGGCAGCAGCTACTACCTGCTGGCGATCGTCGCCCGCCCGATGGCGGCGGATCTGCAGCTCGAGCCGGTGTGGGTCTATGCCTGCTTTTCGGCGGCACTGCTCGTCGCTGCCGCGCTGGGTCCATTCGCCGGTGCACGCATCGATCGCGACGGCGGGCGGCGCGTACTGCTCGCGTCCAACTTCACGTTCGCCGCCGCGCTGCTGCTGCTGGCAACCGCGCAGACGCCGTACAGCCTGCTGCTCGGCTGGCTGGTGATGGGTGCCGCAATGTCGATGGGTCTGTACGACGCGGCGTTTTCAACGGTCGTTGCCCTCTACGGGACGCAGGCACGGCGAGGTATCGTCGGCGTCACGCTGATTGCCGGTTTCGCGAGTTCGGTGAGCTGGCCGCTGACCGCTGCGATTGACGCGTACGGTGGCTGGCGCATGGCTTGCGCGGTCTGGGCCCTGCTGCATCTGACGGTCGGACTAGGGCTGCATCTGCGCATGGTGCCGAACGTTCCGCCGACGGCGCCGCTGCATGAGCACGCACCAGCCACACCGACGGCGGCGGTATCCACTCGCCTGATCTGGACCCTGGCCGTGGCTTTCGCTGCCAGCGGCTTCGTGTTCGCGGCGATGGCGGCGCATCTGCCGCGTCTGTTGCAGGTGATCGGTTGCACGCCGGCCGTTGCGGTGGCGGCGGCTTCTCTGGTGGGTGTCGCCCAGGTCGTCGCCCGTTTCACTGAAGCCGGGCTGCTCAGTCGCGTACATCCCATGGTTACAGCGCGTATCTCGATCTGCCTGCATCCGATCGGCGCGCTGCTGGTCGGCCTGTTCGGCGCACCACTGGCGTTTGTTTTCGCTGCCCTGCACGGTGCAGGCATGGGCATGATGACGATCGTGAAGGGCGCACTGCCGCTGGCATTGTTCGGCCCCGGAGGATTCGGGCGGCGCGCCGGCCTGCTCGAAGCCCCGGCCAAGGTAGCTCAGGCAACGGCACCGATCGTCTTCGGTGTGCTGCTCGACCATTTGCATGCGGGTGCGCTGTGGCTGTTGCTCGGGATCGCGATGATTGGCGTGTTCAGCGTGATGAGCTTGCGTCTGCCGGATTGATTTCCCCGAATGATTCCGTGTGCAACAAAAAAGCCGTCGGCGAACCGACGGCTTTGGCGAGAGCAGCGGCAGCGCTTACCTGCGCTTGGCAGCCTTCTTCGCAGGCTTCTTTGCAGCGACCTTCTTGGCCGGCGCTTTCTTTGCGGATTTCTTCGCAGCCGGCGTCTTCTTCGCGGCAGCCTTCTTCTTCGGCGTGCTGGCTTCGGATTTCAGAATCGCCAGCAGCTTTTCGACGACGCCAGCCATCGGCGTGCCCTTGACCGCGCCCTTGAACTGATCGACGCGCGACTGGTGCGACATCACCCAGTTGAGCGCCGCATCTGCAGCCTTGGCGCGCAGCTTCATCATCTGCGTCTTGCGCGTGCTGGCAGCACTGGTCAGCTTCTTGCGAATGGCCTGAACCTGAACTTCAATTGGATTGTCTGCCATGTTGCGGTTCCTCTGTGCGATGGAGTACCGAGCATATTGACTTGCGGATCAACATGCCAGTGATTTCGCAGAGCACAAAGCTGTGCGGTGCGTTGAACCGGAAGCGTTCCTGTTGGCGACTAGATACCCATCGCACTCAAGGTGTGCACGATGCGTTGAAGCAGTGCAGATGCCTTTGGATGCTCGACCTCGAACTCCGTCGCGGCCTGGTTGATGCCGTCGAGCAGGGTCTCCTCCGGCGTCGAGGGAATCGAAGGGTCAATCTGCGCTTCGACGCGCGCCAGCAGTCCGAGCATCTTCGCGCGTCCGGCCGCCGATTCCGGCAGTCGATCCAGCTCTGCACGCAGCGCGCTCAGGTTCCGCTGCAGTTCCTGCTCATTCATCGTTCGCTCCGGTGGCGCTGCTGCTTCGATTCTTGTCGAGAACACATGGGCTGTCCAGACAGCGTGCCTCAGGCCTTCGCAGATTCCAGGATCTGCTGCACGGCCGCTGAACCGTAGAAGCCCGCCAACTGGCGCCGCACCATGCCCTCGAGCAGCTTCTTGCGTTTGAGTACCTTGAGCACATGCGGTGCGTAATGCATCGCTTCAGCGAGCATGATGTCGCGGCTGATGCCGAGATCCTCGAGCAGCTGGCTCAGCGTGGAGTCGCCGTAGGCATCGAAGAACGCATCGATGCCGGCATCGATCAGCGCGGTATAGATCTCGGTCTTGCGCAGCTCGCGCCAGTACTCGTAGCCGATGACGAACAGGTCTTCGACATCGTCGCTGCTGATGTCCTCGCGCAGGCTGCTGATCGGCGTGAACTTGACCTTGTCCCAGATCTCGCGCGCCATGTCGCGCAGGGCCTTCTCGTTCAGATGCTCGAGCACGAACTCGGCGCTGGTCTTGGCGGTGGCTTCGACGCTGCGCGACACATACTTGCGCAGGCTTTCGTCAAGAGAGCCTTCCAGACCCGGCGAGGCCTTGTTCATGACGCTGCGGCCGAGCTTCATCACCGAGCCCGCACCAGGGATGCTGCGCGTCATCTCGCCACTACGGGCCAGGTAGCCCTTGATGCCGTTGTAGAGCAGGTCGGATGCAAACGCGATGTAGATCGGGCTGGTCGCTGCCTCGCGCACCAGTTTCTCGCGCAGCGAGCGCAGTTCCAGCAGCTTGTCGATGAACTCGGTGTAGCGGACGTGGGTGACCATGTCCTTGGGTGCGGTGCGGTCGAGGATCTTGTGCGAGTACGCCGCCTGCGCGATCTCGGTGACCAGCACCGGCAAGCCGCCGCCCAGCTCGATCCGCGCCGCATAGGTGTGCGCGGTGTCCTTGATCATGCGCGGCGTGACAACGTCCTTGAGCTTGAGCTTGCTGGCGTCGGCGAGCAGGCGATCCAGCTCCGCGGCAATGCCGTCTTCGAGGCCGTCGCCGGTCAAACCATCGACGATGTAGGCGACATGTGCATCAAGCAGGGACTGGGCGAGGTCGTTCTTCTTCTTGGGCATTGCGGTTCCGGCCTGAGGTGATGAGGGGCAGACTACATGGGCGCTACCGTAACGTCTGCGCGGCGCAGCGGCATTGACCCTGGTGCGCGCCCGTTCAGCGCCACGGCCAGCTTGGCACAGCCGGATGAATGGTGGAGCGCAGCGTGAGTGGCTTTCCCCATGCGAATCGGCCGGCAAGGGTGATAGCGTGTGTGCGAACTCGAATGCCGGTGGGATGCACGATGAATACACACAGAATCTTGAGATCGGGGTTGGCTGCGCTGCTGGCTGCCGGCCTTGCCGCCTGCGCGGCTCAACCGCAGACCGCTCCGGGCGCCGCTGTTTCGACGGTCAGCGCGGACCCCGCGGCTGCGCTTGAGCAGCTCTTTGCCGAGTTCTGGGAAGAGTCGCTCAAGCTGCACCCGCTCAGTGCCACCTTCATCGGCGATGCGCGCTACAACGATCAATTGCCGAATTCTCTGAGCGCCGAGTATCGCACCAGGGAGCATGCCTTCGAGCGGCGCTGGATGGAACGCATGGAAGCGGTCGATGTCAGTACGCTGTCGGCAACCGACAGACTCAGTGTCGAGATGTTCAAGCACGACCGCCGCGAATTTCTCGATGGCGAACGCTTCGCCGATGAGCTCATTCCACTGAACCAGTTCTACGGCTTTCCGGCCACGCTCGCGCGTCTGGGC
>JALYJV010000501.1 GCA_030775105.1 Pseudomonadota bacterium
GGACCGGTGACGCGCGAACTGCGCGACCGTTTCATGAAGATCGTGTCGCTGGCGCCCGAAGTACTGTGAACGTGCTGTAAGAGAGCAGACATGAACAAGATCCGTAAGGGCGACGAAGTCGTCGTCATCACTGGCAAGGACAAAGGGCGCCGCGGCAATGTGTCGCAGGTGCTGGCTAACGGCATGCTGCTTGTCGAAGGCATCAATGTTGCCAAGAAGCATCAGAAGCCGAACCCGAATGCAGGCGTCGCCGGCGGTGTTGTCGAGAAGGAAATGCCGATCGACATCTCCAACGTCGCGCTGTGGAACGCCAAGGCCGGCAAGGCTGATCGCGTTGGTATCCGCACCGAAGGCGAAGGCGACAAGAGCCGCAAGGTTCGTTTTTTCAAATCCACCCAAGAGCTGGTGGACGGTTAAGAGTCGACCATGACAGCTAATCTGCAGACGCAGTTCCGCGAGAAGATTTCCCCGGCCCTCCAGTCGAAACTGGGCGTGGGCGTGATGGAAGTCCCGCGCATCTCGAAGATCACGCTCAACATGGGTGTGGGCGAAGCGACCTCGGATCGCAAGATCATCGAGAACGCCGTGGCCGACATGATCGCGATCTCCGGCCAGAAGCCGATCGTGACGAAGACCCGTATCGCCATCGCGGCATTCAAGATCCGCGAGAACTATCCGGTCGGCGTCAAGGTCACGCTGCGCGGCGAGCGCATGTACGAATTCCTGGAGCGCCTGATCAGCGTCGCTCTGCCGCGTATCCGCGACTTCCGCGGCATCCCGGCGCGCGGCTTTGATGGTCGCGGCAACTTCAACTTCGGCATCACGGAACAGATCATCTTTCCGGAAATCGAGTACGACAAGGTTGACGCGATGCGCGGCATGAACATCACCATCACCACAACCGCGAAGACGGACGAGCAGGGCAAGGCCCTTCTCGAAGCATTCCGCTTCCCGTTCCGCAAGTAAGGCGATCCCATGGCCAAGACCAGCATGATCGAGCGCGAAACCAAGCGCGCTCAACTCAACAAGCGCTACGGCAAGAAGCGCACCAAGCTGAAGACGTTGATCAGCAGCGCGACGGCGAGCGCCGAAGACAAGGACAAGGCTGTGGTTGCGCTGCAGAAGCTGCCGCGCGATTCCAGCAAGACGCGTCAGCGTACGCGTTGCGCACTCACCGGCCGTCCGCGTGGCGTGTACAAGAAGTTCAAGCTGGGTCGCAACAAGTTGCGCGAGGCCGCGATGCGCGGTGAGATTCCCGGCCTGAAGCTGGCGAGCTGGTAAGAGGTTTAGCAAACATGAGCATGACTGATCCTATCGCCGACTTTCTGACGCGTATCCGCAACGGGCAGAGCGCCCGCAAAAAGCAGATCGTGTCGCCTTCCTCGAAGGTCAAGGAGTCGATTGCCGCCGTTCTCAAGAGCGAAGGCTACATCGCTGACTTCCAAGTCAGCACCGAAGGCGTGAAGAAGACCATCACCCTGACGCTGAAGTACTACGGCGGCAAGCCGGTCATAGCCAGCATCGAGCGCGTTTCGCGTCCGGCGCTGCGCGTGTACCGCGGCAAGGACGAACTGCCGAAAGTGCAGGGCGGCCTGGGCGTGGCCATTGTGTCGACCCCCGGCGGCGTCGTCAGCGACCGTCAGGCTCGCGCGAATGGCGTCGGCGGCGAAATCATCTGCATCGTTGCCTAAGGAGCTATTGCAATGTCCCGCGTAGGTAAAATGCCGATTACGTTACCCGCTGGCGTGCAGGTCACTGCCGCCAATGGCACGGTCACGGTCAAGGGTGCGAAGGCATCTCTGACGGTCACCATTCCGCTCAACGTCAAGGTCGATATAGACGGCAACGTCGCCACGATCAACGCCGATTCCATCAAGAGCAATGGCATGGCCGCCGGTACGGCGCGCGCCATTCTGAACAACGCAGTGGTTGGCGTGTCGACCGGTTACGTGCGCAAGCTCAACCTTGTCGGCGTCGGTTACCGCGCGGCGGCGGCCGGCCCGAAGCTGAACCTCAGCCTTGGCTTCTCGCACCCGGTTGAATATCCGATTCCTGCAGGCATCACTGTCGAAACGCCGACCCAGACGGAAATCATCGTCAAGGGCGCCGACAAGAAGATGGTCGGCCAGGTCGCTTCCGACATCCGTCGTTTCCGTCCGCCTGAGCCGTACAAGGGCAAGGGCGTTCGCTACTCGGATGAAAAGGTCGTGATGAAGGAAGCCAAGAAGAAGTAAGTTTCACTAAACAAGCGTCCAGTGCTGCGTAGACTGGCGGGCCGAAAACCCACCAAAGCGCGCAGTGCTTTTTAACCTCTAAACCAAAGAGCATTTGGTCATGAAAGACAAGAATCAAGCAAGACTGCGCCGCGCGCGCAAGACCCGCGCCCATATCCGTGGGCTGGGGGCACACCGCCTCTCGGTGCACCGCACTTCGCAGCACATTTACGCGCAGATCATCGCGCCGGACGCTGCGCAGACGCTGGTTGCCGCCTCGACCCTGGAAAAGGAATTGGCCGAAGGCCTCAAGGCCACCAGCAACGTCGAAGCCGCCAAGAAGATTGGCGCGGCGATTGCGGAGCGCGCAAAGGCCAAGGGCATCACCAAGGTTGCGTTCGATCGCAGCGGCTTCCAGTTTCATGGTCGCATCAAGGCGCTGGCTGATGCCGCGCGTGAAGCCGGCCTGGAGTTCTAAGAAATGGCAAACCACATGAACTACGACGATTCGCAGGGCAGCGACCTCAAAGAGAAGCTGATCAAGGTCAACCGCGTCTCGAAGACGGTCAAGGGCGGCAAGCAGTTCGCGTTCACCGCGCTGACGGTGGTTGGTGACGGCGCCGGCCGCGTCGGCTTCGGCTACGGCAAGGCGCGCGAAGTGCCGGCCGCGATCTCCAAGGCGATGGAACAGGCTCGCAAGAGCATGGTATCCGTGCAGCTGCGTGACCTCACCGTGCAGCACGAGATCTGGGGTCGCCACGGCGCCTCGAAGGTCTTCCTGCGTCCGGCCTCTGAAGGTACCGGCGTGATCGCTGGCGGTGCGATGCGCGCCGTGTTCGAAGTGGCCGGCGTGCAGAACGTGCTCGCCAAGTCCTTCGGCTCGCGCAACCCGATCAACCTGGTCCGCGCCACGATGGATGCGTTGACCGGCCTGAATATGCCCGCCGAGGTTGCTGCCAAGCGCGGCAAGACCCTCGAAGAAATCCTGGGTTAATCGAGAAACGACATGACTGACGTCAAACAGATCAAGGTCACCCTCGTGCGCAGCCTCATCAAGAAGCTGAAGACGCACAAGGACAGCGTGCACGGCCTCGGCCTGACCCGCATGCATCAGAGCGTCGTGATCGCTGCCACGCCCGAGAACATGGGCATGGTGCGCAAGGCGTGGTACCTGCTCAAGGTTGAGGAAGTCTGAACTGCCGTCCGGCATTTCAGAAATCAGGAATCGAAACGATGAAACTGAACAGCATCAAGCCTGCCAAGGGCGCCAAGACCAGCAAGACCCGCGTCGGTCGCGGTATCGGCTCCGGTCTGGGCAAGACCGCGGGTCGCGGTCACAAGGGTCAGCACGCTCGCAAGGGCGGCTACAACAAGCTCGGCTTTGAAGGCGGCCAGATGCCGATTCAGCGCCGTCTGCCGAAGCGCGGCTTCAACTCGCCGCTCGAAGGCCTGACCGCTGAAGTACGTCTGTCCGAGCTTCAGAAGATGAAGGCTGACGAGATTGATCTCGCGATCCTCATCGCTGAAGGCGTGGTCTCCCGCCGGACGCAGACTGCCAAGGTGATCAAGTCCGGCGAGCTGACCCGCAAGGTCACACTCAAGGGCGTGCTCGTCACCAAGGGTGCCCGTGAGGCCGTGACTTCGGCCGGCGGCAGCATCATCGAATAAGACGTACTGGATATTGATGCGCGGCGATTCGCCCGCAGATAGATCAACAAGCACGACCACGAAATAACACGATGGCCAAATCACCAGGAACGCAGGGCGGCTCGATGATGCCGGACCTCAGCAAAGTAGGCGAAGTCAAAGATCGCCTGCTCTTCCTGCTGGGCGCCATCATCGTGTTTCGCATCGGCAGCTACATCCCGGTGCCGGGTATCGATCCGGCGCAGCTGGCGTCTCTGTTCGGTCAGAGCCGCGGCACCATCCTCGACATGTTCAACATGTTCTCGGGCGGTGCGCTGGAGCGCCTGTCGATCTTCACGCTGGGCGTGATGCCGTACATCTCGGCGAGCATCATCGTGCAGCTGATGAGCACCGTCATTCCGCAGCTCAAGGAGCTGAAGAAGGAAGGCGAGGCCGGTCGTCGCGTCATCACCAAGTACACCCGTTACGGCACTCTGGGCCTGGCGATCTTCCAGTCGGCCGGCGCGGCGATCGCGTTGCAGAACTCCGGCATGTCGGTTTCACCGGGCTTCGCGTTCCTGTTCACCGCGACGGTGAGCCTGGTGACCGGCACGATGTTCCTGATGTGGCTGGGTGAGCAGATCACCGAGCGCGGCATCGGCAACGGCATTTCGATGATCATCTTCGCCGGTATCGTGGCGGGCTTCCCCCGGGCGATGGCGTCGACCGCGCAGCTCGTTAGCGAAGGCTCGATCAGCGCGTTCACGGTGCTCGCCGTCATGATCCTGGTGGTGTTGGTGACCTGGGGAGTGGTGTTCGTTGAACGCGCGCAGCGGCGTATCCCGGTGCACCATGCGCGTCGGCAGCAGGGTCGCAAGGTGTTTGCCGCGCAGACCCAGCATCTGCCGCTGAAGATCAACATGTCGGGCGTGATCCCGCCGATCTTCGCGTCTTCGCTGATCCTGTTCCCGGCCTCGCTGGTGCAGTTCTTCGGTGACGAGGGTTCCGGTGGTGTGCTGCAGCGGATTTCCAACGCGCTGGCTCCGGGGCAGCCGCTGTACACGCTGCTGTATGGCCTGCTGATCGTGTTCTTCTGCTTCTTCTACACGGCGCTTGTGTTCGATTCGCGCGAAACCGCGGAGAATCTCAAGAAGTCGGGCGCTTTTGTTCCAGGTGTTCGTCCCGGTGCGATGACGGCCCGCTACATCGACCAGGTGCTGACGCGCCTGACGGTGATCGGTTCGATCTACATTCTGGCGGTGTGTCTTGCTCCCGAAATTCTGCGCTCCTTTGTTCCGAGCATTCCGTTTTACTTTGGCGGCACTTCGCTCTTGATCACCGTGGTGGTCGTGATGGATTTCATGGCGCAGCTGCAGGCGCACCTGATGTCGCATCAGTACGAAGGCCTGCTGAAGAAGGCCAATTTGAAAACCTTGGGCGGCCCGACCACAAGCCGCTAAGGCCCGGTCACCGTCTCGCACCTCATGAGAAAGCTGAAATGAAAGTCAGAACTTCGGTCAAGAAGATGTGCCGGAACTGCAAAGTGGTTCGTCGCAGCGGTGTGGTGCGCGTGCTCTGCACGGACCCCCGTCACAAGCAGCGCCAGGGTTAATCCGGGCGGACGGCAGTCCTCAACGGCGGCCAGAACACCATCGAATCCGAGCGGATTGCTGGATTCATCAAGATTCACTACAATGCCCGGCTTTTCTGCGCGGGTTTGAGCTGAGGTTTTTACTATGGCACGTATCGCGGGCGTCAATATCCCGGATCGCAAGCACACCGTCATCGCCCTCCGGTCGATTTACGGTATCGGCGCTACGCGCGCCAAGAAAGTCTGCACCGCGACGGGCATTGCCCCGACCACGCAGATCCGTAGCCTCACCGAAGGTGAGCTGGACAAGCTGCGTACTGAAATTGCCAAGTACATCGTGGAAGGCGACCTGCGCCGCGAAGTGTCCATGAGCATCAAGCGCCTGATCGATCTCGGGTGCTACCGCGGCCAGCGTCATCGCCGTGGCCTGCCGGTGCGCGGTCAGCGCACTCGCACCAATGCCCGTACCCGCAAGGGCCCGCGCCGCGCGTCGATCGCCGGCAAGAAGAAAGCGTAATAGGATTTTCGGACATCACTCATGGCCACACCTGCAGCTGCTAACACGGCGAAGCGCAAGAAGAGCAAGAAGAACGTCACCGATGCGGTGGCGCATATTCATGCTTCCTTCAACAATACGATCATTCTGATCACTGACCGGCAGGGCAACACGCTCTCCTGGAGCACGGCGGGTGCCGCCGGCTTCAAGGGTTCGCGCAAGTCCACGCCGTTCGCTGCCCAGGTTGCCGCCGACAAGGCCGCTCAGGCTGCGGCCGAGCACGGCGTGAAGAGCGTCGAAGTGCGCGTCAAGGGCCCTGGCCCGGGTCGCGAGTCGGCCGTCCGCGCGCTCAACGCTGCGGGCTTCAAGGTCACCAACATCACGGACGTCACGCCGCTGCCGCATAACGGCTGCCGTGCCGCCAAGCGTCGCCGCGTCTAAGGCGAGGATAAGGAAATGGCACGTTATATCGGCCCCAAGTGCAAGCTGTCCCGCCGCGCCGGCACCGACCTGCTGCTCAAGTCGCGCGCCCGCGCCATCGACAGCAAGTGCAACATGGAAACGCGTCCCGGCCAGCACGGCGCCGCGAAGACCCGCCTGTCGGATTACGCCCTGCAGCTGCGCGAGAAGCAGAAGCTCAAGCAGATGTACGGCGTTCTGGAACGTCAGTTCCTCAACTACTACAAGAAGGCCGCGCACAAGAAGGGCTCGACGGGCTTGATCCTGTTGCAGCTCCTCGAATCGCGTCTGGACAACACGGTCTACCGCATGGGTTTTTCGCGCACCCGCGCTGAAGCCCGTCAGCTGGTCGGCCACAAGGCTGTGCTGGTCAACGGCAAGCCGGTGAACATCCCGTCGTACCAGGTCCAGGTCGGTGACGTCGTCGAGATCCGCGAAGCAGCACGTGCGCAGTCGCGCATTGCCGAATCGCTCTCGATCGCTTCGCAGATCGGCCTGCCGGACTGGGTTGATGTCGACGAGAAGGGCCTCAAGGGAACTTTCAAGTCGGTGCCGACGCGCGACCAGATCGTGCCGGACATCAACGAACAGCTCGTCGTCGAGTTGTACTCGAAGTAAAGATCAGGCCGCTGCCCCTTGCGGGGCGACGGCGCTATCAACCTGGCCGGGCGCGGTTATCGCGTCCGGCGTCGTTGTCTCCCACGCTTGCAATTGCAGCCTGGCGACACCGGCACCGCACAAGTCGCTTCATGCGAGGTAAACCATGCAGAATGTAGTAGCCGACCTGCTCAAGCCGCGTCAGATCGAGGTGGAAGCACTCTCGCCGAATCACTCCGTCGTCACGCTGGAGCCGATGGAACGTGGTTTCGGCCACACGCTGGGCAATGC
>JALYJV010000502.1 GCA_030775105.1 Pseudomonadota bacterium
CCAGAAGGAAGCGCACAAGCGCATGGTCTGACGCGACACGGCGGCCCGCGACACGGTTAGAATCACGGTCATTCGCGAGGGCCCAGGGGACGGACCATCCCTGGGCCCTTCGCTTTTCACAGGAACCGACACGACCATGAAGATCGCCGAAATTCTGTCACCTGACCGCGTCAGTCAGGGACACACTTTCACCAGCAAGAAAAAAACACTCGAGGAACTCGCGGCCCTGCTTGCCCGCGGCGTGCCCGGCGTTCAGGGTGCCGATATCCTCACCAGCCTCGCCGCCCGCGAAAAACTGGGCAGCACCGGCCTCGGTCATGGTGTTGCGATCCCGCACGGCCGCATGGCCGGTGTCACCCAGAGCGTGGGCGCCTTTATGCGCCTCAAGCATCCGCTCGACTACGACGCGCATGACGGCCAGCCGGTCGATCTCGTGTTTGGCCTGCTCGTCCCGCAGGGCGCCACGGAAACCCATCTCAAGCATCTGGCCGCGATTGCCGAAATGTTCTCGGACAGCACGTTCTGCCAGAAGGCGCGTCAATCCGCCGACGAAGGCGCGCTGTTCCAGCTGCTGAACAGCTACGCCCCGGCCTGACATCCGGGCACACGCCATGCCGCGCGGCACCGTGCAGCCTGCGGTCACACTGCATGGCGTACTGATGCAAGTCCACGGCCTCGGCGTACTGCTGACCGGGGCCAGCGGTGTCGGCAAGAGCGAGCTGGCGCTTGAACTGCTCAGCCGCGGTCACTGTCTGGTGGCTGACGATGCCGCCGAGCTGAGCATCAAGCGCGGTCGTGTCCATGGCGTCTGCCCGCCGCTGCTGCGCGGCTTTCTCGAGGCACGCAGCCTCGGCATTCTCAATGTGCGTCGTTTGTATGGTGCGAACAGCATCAAGCATTCGACGCCGGTCGATCTGATCATCGCTCTCGACGCACCCTCGCCACAGGGGGACACCGGCTTCGAACGTCTGACCGGCCGTCGAGGAACGCGCGAGGTCATCGGTATTGAAATCGCCGAAATCTCGATCCCGATACGCCTCGGGCATAATCTTGCGGTGCTGGTCGAAGCGGCCTGTCGTGACCTGCATCTGCGTCGCGGCGGCTATCGCGCCGACGACGATCTGTCGCGTCGCCAAATGATGGCCATCAAGAGCCAACACAAGCAGCGGTCAGGACCATCAAGTTGAGGTGGATGTGGGTGATGTCGACATGAAAGTGGTCATCGTCAGCGGTCTGTCGGGCGCGGGGAAAACCGTTGCGCTCAAACAGTACGAAGACATGGGCTACTACTGCATCGACAATCTGCCGTTGCAGCTGTTCGCGCCGATCTCGCGCACCGCGCTGCGCGCGACCGAGAGTCGCTACAAGAACCTGGCGGTTGGTGTCGATGCCCGCGAGAATCCCGCGGAGATTGAACGCTTTCCGCGTTACATCGAAAAGCTGCGCGCGCGCGGCATCGATATCCGCGTCGTGTTTCTGCGTGCCGATGAGTCGGTGCTGCTGCAACGCTATTCGGATACCAAGCGTCGGCATCCACTGGCCAGCGGCGAACTGTCGCTGCTCGAAGCGATCCGCGCCGAACAACTCCTGCTTGCGCCGATTGCCAGTCTTGCCGACGCCACAATCGATACTACGCACAAGAACCTGCATGAACTGCGTGAGGAGATCCTCAATCAGATCCCGGGCGGCGGTCCCGGCAAACTGAGCGTGCAGCTCGAATCTTTCGGCTTTCGCAACGGCACGCCGGACAATGCCGATTTCATCTTTGATGTGCGCTGCCTGCCCAATCCGCACTGGGAGCCATCACTGCGCAAGCTCTCCGGCCGCGATGATGCGGTGGCAAAGTGGTTTGCCCAGCAACCTGCGGTGCAGGACATGATCAAGGATTTGCACGGACTCCTCGCGCGCTGGCTGCCCGAGTATCGCAAGCAGGACCGCGCCTACGTGACCATCGCCATCGGCTGCACCGGCGGCCAGCATCGCAGCGTATATATCGTTGAACGCCTGGCCGCGCTGCTGCGCGATAACTATGAACAACTGACGGTACGTCATCGAGAGCTGTGGGACGCCACCCAGCGCCGCAACCCCGCGGAGCCTTCGGCATGAGTGGCGGGGAAAAGAGCGGGCTGCGAACCGGGCTGTTGCTGGTAACCCACGGGAAACTCGGCCATCACCTGCTCGACACGCTGCGCGAAATGCTTGGCGACCTGCCACTGGCCTCCGATGTACTCGAAGTGCGGCGCGTGTCCGCGCATGACGTTCTGATCAGCCAAGGCCGCAAGATGATCGATCGTCTGGATTCCGGCGCCGGCGTGCTGATTCTGACCGACGCATTCGGCTCCACACCGAGCAATATCGCAAACAAGCTCTGTGTCGACGAACGCACCGCAGTGGTCGCCGGCGTCAACCTGCCGATGCTGGTGCGCATCTTCAACTACCCGGGCCTGTCTCTCCCGGAGATGACGCGCAGCGCCGTCGAAGGTGGCAGCCGCGGCATCATCGAGTGCCCGCGCAAAGCGCTCTGACTCAACGTCATCCACACAACAGAACCTGCTCATCGCCATGGAACGTACTGTCGGAATCATCAACAAGCTCGGCCTGCACGCCCGTGCCGCCGCCAAGCTCGTCACCCTGGCCAGCAAGTTCGAATCGGATGTGATGATCCGCAAGGACGGCCGCGAAGTCAGCGGCAAGTCGATCATGGGCGTGCTGATGCTGGCTGCCGCCAAGGGCACGGAG
Source organism: Pseudomonadota bacterium (assembly GCA_030775105.1). GTDB lineage: Bacteria > Pseudomonadota > Gammaproteobacteria > Nevskiales > Nevskiaceae > Solimonas. Next base: position 2,740 of record JALYJV010000502.1, read on the forward strand.
ATTACCTTGATCGTAAATGGCAGTGATGCCGAGCAGGCGATCAGCGAACTCACGCAGCTGATCGCCGACCGTTTCGGAGAAGAAGAGTGAGCCGAGGCGGCGCCCTGGAGTACAGCGCGCCATGAGTCTGTGGTTGCCAGGCATCGGCGTTTCACGCGGCATCGCGATTGCGCGCGTGCAGAAGATGCATGGCGGCGAACTCGATATTCCCGAGTACCAGCTGGCCAAGGATGATGTAGACGGCGAGATCGTTCGCTTCTACGGTGCGCATCGCCGCGCCAAGGAACAATTGCGCGAAGTGCGTGCTCAGATCCCGGTCGGAACGCCGGGCGACATCGCGGCGTTCATCGATACGCACATCCTGATGATGGACGACCGCTCCATCACGGACACCACCACCAACCACATCCGTACCGACCGCATCAACGCCGAAGCGGCACTGCAGCGCACGCGCGATGCCCTGGTCGCCGTGTTCGAGAAGATGGACGATGCCTACCTGCGCACGCGCAAGGACGACGTCGAGCATGTCTGCAGTCGCATCCTGCGCATCATGCTCAAGTCCGAGCGGCAGATCCCTTCAAAGGAAGAAGGGGGCGAAGCCTTTGTCATCGTCGCCGATGACGTCACCCCGGCTGACATTATCCTGCTCTCGCAGCAGCAGGTTGCTGCCTTCGTCACCGAGTACGGCGGCCCGCTGTCGCACACGGCGATTCTCGCGCGCAGCCTCGGCATTCCCGCAATCGTCGGCTTGCGCGATGCGCGCCGCCTGATCCGCGATAACGAAACCGTCATCGTCGATGGCGAGGCCGGCCAGGTCATCACCGATCCGGATGCCAAGGCGCTGCGGTTCTATCGCGAGAAACAGGACGCACATGCGCGGCGCCGCGCCGGCCTCGACAAGCTCAAGGGCCGCGACGCAATCTCGCGCGACGGCATGCGCATCCGCCTGCTCGCAAACATCGAGTTGCCTGAAGATGCGCGCGTCGCCGAGGAAGCCGGCGCCGAAGGTGTAGGCCTCTACCGCACCGAGTTCATGTACATGAACCGCAAGGAGCTGCCGACCGAAGAGGAGCAGTACGATGCCTACGCACGTATCGTTTCGGCGGTGTCCGGGCCGATCACGATCCGCACACTCGATCTTGGTGCCGACAAGCAGGTCGACAGCGGACGCAGCCACGGTCCGCTGCCGACCAATCCGGCACTGGGCTTGCGTGCGATCCGCCTGTGCCTGAAAGAACCGGAACTGTTCCGTGTCCAGGTCCGGGCGCTCCTGCGTGCGGCCGCTCTCGGTCGCGTGCAGATCATGCTACCGATGATCTCCAGCCTGCAGGAGTTCCGTCAGGCCAGCACGCTGATCGGCTCCGCCCGCGATGAACTGCTTGCCGAGGGCTACAAGCTAGCGGACGACGTGCCCATCGGCGCAATGATCGAAGTCCCGGCCGCGGCCATTGCTTCACCGCTCCTTGCCCGCAGTGCGCGCTTCTTCTCGATCGGCACCAATGACCTGATCCAGTACACGCTGGCGATCGACCGAGTAGACGACGAGGTCAACTACCTGTACGACCCGACCCATCCCGCCGTGCTGGAGCTGATCCGCCATACGATCGAGTCCGGCCGCAAGGCCGGGATCCCGGTCGCGATGTGCGGCGAAATGGCCGGCGATCCGAAGTTCACCCGTCTGCTGCTGGGCCTCGGTCTGACCGACTTCTCGATGCATCCGTCGAACATCCTCGAAGTCAAGCAGATCATCGTCGAATCGGACATCGCCGCACTGCGCAAGGCAGCTGCGATCGCGCTTGAGGATGGCGAGCCGCAGCATTTGCGCGACGCCATTGCCGCGCTCGATCAGCTCTAGCACTCGATCGACGACACCTGCGAGCTTTTTGTACGCGCGTCACAACGACGCGAAACTTCGCGATGCTATGCTCGTGTCCGACCACTGAATCATTGATCGGAACAGCGTAGCGATGTCCGAGCGCGACTCCACAGAAACGGCGCTGTTGCGCCTGCGTGAACGCCTTGCCACTGGCAGCATGCTGCCGGTGAAGCGTTCGCTGCACGCGCTCAATCCGGCTGAAATCGCCAAGCTGCTGGTGTCGTTGCCGCCGCGCGAGCGCAATCTGGTCTGGGAGATGGTCAGCCCGGAAGACGACGGCGAGGTGCTGCTGCACGTGCCGGACTCGGTACGCACCGGCCTGATCCGGCAGATGGACACGGCCGAGCTGGTCAAGGCCGCCGAAGAACTGGAAATCGACGACCTCGCCGACTTCCTCGAGCATTTGCCGGAGACGGTCACCCAGCAGGTACTCAAGGCACTCGACGACGATGACCGCGCGCGCCTCGAGCAGGTTCTCGCTCACGAGCCGGACACTGCCGGCGGCCTGATGAACACCGACACCGTGACCGTCCGCCCGGATGTGTCGCTGGATGTCGTGCAACGCTATCTGCGCCTGCGCGGCGAACTGCCGCTGCACACTGACGCGCTGTACGTCGTCGACCGCTACGGCGCCTATCTCGGCGCGCTGACCCTCGACAAGATCCTGACACGTTCGGCCGATGATCTCGTCGCCAACGCGATGGCGCGCGAAACTGCAGCGATTCCGACCGAGGAAGACGCGCACGACGTCGCCCGCCGGTTCGAGTCCGCTGACTTGATCTCGGCGCCAGTCGTCAATGCCAAGGGCATCCTGGTCGGACGCATCACGGTCGACGACGTCGTCGACGTCATTCGCGCTGAAGGCGAACACAACATGATGTCGATGGCGGGTCTCGCCGAAGATGAAGACATCTTCGCGCCGGTCCGCACTGCCGCGACCCGCCGTGCGGTCTGGCTCGGCATCAATCTGCTGACCGCGTTCGTCGCGGCCTGGGTCGTCGGCAAGTTCGAAGCGACAATTGAGCACGTGGTCGCCCTCGCGGTGCTGATGCCGGTCGTTGCGAGCATGGGCGGCATCGGCGGCAGCCAGACCTTGACACTGATGGTCCGCAGCCTTGCGATGGGTCAGGTCGTCGCTGGCAACACGCGCTTCCTGCTGCGCAAGGAACTTGCGGTGGCACTGATCAACGGCGCGGTCTGGGCCGTCGTCGTCGCCATCGTTGCGGGCTTCTGGTTCAAGAACCTCGGCTTGGCGCTGGTCATCGGCCTCGCGCTGGTCATCAATCAGGTCGTCGCCGCCGCCTTCGGCGTCATCGTTCCGCTGTTTCTCAAACGCATCGGCGTCGATCCGGCGCTGGCCGGATCGGTGCTGCTGACGACGGTCACCGATGTCGTCGGCTTCTTTGCCTTGCTGGGTCTCGGTACCTTGATCCTGCTTTAGACGCGGGTAGTCGCGCTGCCCCGTTCAGCATGCGCATCCGCAACCGCCAGGGCTGTCATGTTGATGACACGCCGCACGGTCGCCGACGGTGTCAGGATGTGTACCGGGCGCTTGCAGCCGAGCAGGATCGGACCGATCGCGACGTTGTTGCCGGCCGCAGTCTTGAGCAGGTTGTAGGCGATGTTGGCGGCGTCGAGATTCGGCATCACGAGCAGATTGGCTTCGCCGTGCAACGTCGTCGTTGCCAGCGCGTGCTTGCGCATGCGCTCACTGAGCGCACAGTCGCCGTGCATCTCGCCATCGACTTCGAGCGAAGGTGCTCGCTCACCGAGCAGGCGCAGCACTTCACGCATCTTCAGCGCCGACGGCGCATTGGAGCTGCCGAAGTTTGAATGCGACAGCAGTGCGATCTTCGGCTCGATACCGAAACGACGGACTTCTTCAGCCGCCATGATCGTGATCTCGGCCAACTCATCCGCACTCGGATCGAGATTGACGTGGGTGTCGACGATGAACACCTGCCGCCCGGGTAGCACCAGGGCATTCATTGCACCGTAGACACTGCACCCCGGCTTGCGCCCGATGACTTCGTCGATGTACCGCAGATGACGTCCGGTCGTGCTGATCGTGCCGCAGATCATGCCGTCGCCCTCGCCCTTGTCGAGCAGCATCGACGCGATCAGCGTCGTACGCCGACGCATCTCGAGCTTGGCGTACTGTTGCGAGACCCCGCGGCGCTGCATCAGCGTGTAGTACGACTGCCAGTACTCGCGATAGCGCGGATCGAACTCGGTGTTGACGACGCCGTAGTGCTCGCCTTCGTTGACGCGCAGGCCAAAACGCTTCAGACGTTCCTTGATGACTGCGGGACGTCCAACAAGAATGGGGCGTGCGATGCGGTCGTCGACAATCACCTGCACCGCGCGCAGCACACGCTCCTCTTCGCCTTCGGCATAGATGATGCGTTTGAACTCGGGCTCGATGCGGCGCGCCAGGCTGACGATGGGCTTCATCATCGTGCCGCTGTGAAAAACAAACTGCTGCAGCTTTTCGACGTAGGCGTCGAAGTCGGTAATCGGCCGCGTCGCTACGCCGGACTCCATCGCCGCCTTTGCCACCGCTGGCGCGATACGCACGATCAGCCGCGGATCGAATGGGCGCGGGATCAGATATTCGGGACCAAAGCTCAGGTCGGGCACGCTGTAAGCGCTGGCGACCACGTCGTTCTGCTCTTCGCGCGCCAGCCCGGCAATCGCGCGCACGGTGGCAATCTCCATTTCGCGCGTGATCGTCGTTGCGCCTGCATCCAGCGCACCGCGGAAGATGAACGGGAAGCACAGCACGTTGTTGACCTGGTTCGGATAGTCCGAACGGCCGGTCGCGATGATCGCGTCGCTGCGCTCGGCCTTGGCCAGCTCCGGCAGGATCTCCGGCGTCGGATTCGCCAGTGCCAGAATCAGCGGACGCGCCGCCATGCCGCGCACCATCTCCGGCTTCAGCACGCCACCGGCTGAAAGGCCGAGGAAGATGTCGGCCTGCGGCATGACCTCCGCCAGCGTGCGTGCGCTGGTGTCCTGCGCAAACGCGGCCTTGATCTCGTCCATGCCTTTTTCGCGACCGCGATAGACCACGCCGTCGATATCAGTCAGCCAGACATTGCTCTTGCTCAGACCCAGATCGACCAGCAGATCGACGCAGGCCATCGCTGCCGCACCTGCACCGGATACCACGAGTTTGACCTGATTGATCTGCTTGCCGACCACTTCCAGGCCATTGAGCACGGCGGCACCGACGATGATCGCGGTGCCGTGCTGGTCGTCGTGGAACACCGGAATCTTCATCCGCTCGCGCAGACGGCGCTCGACGTGGAAGCACTCCGGTGCCTTGATGTCTTCGAGGTTGATGCCGCCGAAGGTCGGCTCCAGCGCGGCAATCACTTCGATCAGCTTGTCCGGATCGAGCTCATTGATCTCGATATCGAACACATCGATGCCGGCGAACTTCTTGAACAGCACCGCCTTGCCTTCCATCACCGGCTTGGCCGCCAGCGGGCCGATATTGCCGAGGCCGAGCACCGCCGTGCCGTTGGTGATCACGCCGACCAGATTGCCGCGCGCGGTGTAGCGATAGGCATTGAGCGGATCGGCGACGATTTCCTCGCTCGCCGCCGCCACGCCCGGCGAGTACGCCAGAGCAAGGTCGCGCTGGTTGACGAGCTGCTTGCTCGGCGTGACGCTGAGCTTTCCCGGCGTCGGAAACTCGTGGTATTCGAGCGCAGCCTTACGCAGATCCTCGCGGTACTGATCGACACCCGGCTTGGTGCCGTTTGGGTCCTGACTCATGGTGATACGTCCTTGAAATGGCGGCGGCGCGGCATTGTCGGGGGGATTGCGCCTTTATATAGAGAAGCTTACTTGGATTCGGCCCAATACCCTCACCACCTGTGCCGCAAGAGCGTGCGTAAGCGCCGGCTTGGCCGACGCCGTGCCCCTTGTGAAGCCAGCCCCCCGCCCTTACAATCCGCGGTCTTGTCGGCCCCTGGCATGCGTTCGCGTGTCGCTGCGGACGCACCTTGGCCCATCGCGGCCTGACTTTAGGAGACTTCGCATCGCTTCGGAACGTGAAGATCGGCGCAATCATCAAATCACCGCGCCGCGCGTACGCGTCATTACAGACGACGGCACCCAGCTTGGCGTCATCGCAACCCGCGATGCCCTAGCCCGGGCGGAAGAAGAAGGGCTGGACCTCGTCGAGGTATCGCCCAACGCCGAACCGCCGGTTTGCAAGATCATGGATTACGGCAAGTACCTTTATCAAAAGGACAAAGCCGCGCATGCTGCAAAGAAAAAGCAGAAGCAGATCCAGCTCAAGGAAATCAAATTCCGTCCGACGACGGATGACGGCGACTATCAGACCAAAATGCGGTCGATCACGCGTTTCCTCGAAGAAGGGGACAAGGTCAAGATAGTGGTGCGCTTCCGTGGCCGTGAAATGGCCCACCAGGAACTGGGCATGGAAGTCATGACCCGCCTGCGCGACGAACTCGGTGATCTGGTCGTGGTTGAGCAGTTCCCGAAGATGGAAGGCCGCCAGTCGGTGATGGTCCTTTCAGCCAAGCGCAAGTAAGCACCGTTCCAACGCGCCTGCGGGCGATCTGGAACCCCCAGAAGTACGCAGAAGCGCTTGTTGGGGCTTGAAGTTTGCGCAATGTTTGCCCACAATTGCGCCCCCTTGACCACCCCCGGGTGATCAAGGAACACAGGAAGTCCTGCCAGCGACACGTGGCAGGCCCGGCCAGCTCCCAGGCAAGGATGCGAACCCGGCAATCGACCTAAAACTGTAGGAGTCACAAGAAATGCCAAAGATGAAAACCGTGAAGAGCGCTGCCAAGCGTTTTTCCAAGACCGGAAAGGGTGGCTTCAAGCGCTCCCATTCGCACAAGCGTCACATCCTGACCAAGAAGTCAGGCAAGCGCATCCGTCAACTCCGTGGTGAGGCGCAGGTTCACGCGTCCGACGTCCGCGAAGTTCGCATCATGCTGCCGTACGCTTAAGCACCAGGGAGACTGAACCATGGCACGTGTCAAAAGAGGTGTTACCGCCCACGCCAAGCACAAGAAAGTGCTCGACAAGGCGAAGGGTTACTACGGCGCAAAGTCGCGCCAGTTCCGTAGCGCGAAGCAGCAGGTCATCAAATCTGGCCAGTATGCGTACCGTGATCGTCGCGTCAAGAAGCGTGAGTTCCGCGCCCTGTGGATCATCCGCATCGGCGCCGGCACCAAGGAACTTGGCCTGTCGTACAGCCGATTTATCAACGGGCTCGCCAAGGCTGGCGTCGCGCTCGACCGCAAGGTTCTCGCAGACCTCGCAGTGCATGACAAGGCAGCGTTTGCCGCTCTGGTAGCCCAGGCTAAGGCCCAGCTCGACGCCGCTTAACGCGGACCATTAGCCTTTGTTGGATGTAAAGCAAGGGGAGTGGCGCCAAGCCGCTCCCCTTTTTGCTTTTGCAGCGATCACTGCACAGACTCCGTCATGAACGAATCTCTCGATCAACTGCTGGAACAGGCCAAAACCGATCTGGCCGCCGCAGCCGACCTGCGCGCGCTCGAAACACTGCGCGTTGAACTGCTCGGCAAGAAAGGCCGCGTCACCGAACTCCTCAAGCAGCTCGCAACACTGGAAGGCTATGAGCGCAAGGCTTTCGGCGAGCGCGTTAACAAGGTCAAGGTTGCCGTGCAGGCAGCGCTGGAAACACGCACCACAACGCTGGAACAGGCCGAGCTGGAACAGCGCCTGTCGGCCGAAGCGATCGACGTCACCCTGCCTGGCCGCGGAGAACTCGCCGGCGGCCTGCATCCGATCACGCGCACGATCAACCGCATCTGCCGCCTGTTCGGCGAACTCGGCTTCGAGTCGGTTGAAGGCCCGGAGATCGAGGACGATTTCCACAACTTCGCCGCACTGAACATTCCGGAATCGCATCCGGCGCGCGCAATGCAGGACACGTTCTATGTGATGAACGGCGCGCGTCTGCTGCGCACGCACACCAGCCCGGTGCAGATCCGCACGATGAAGACGCGGCAGCCGCCGATCCGCATCATCTGCCCAGGTCGCGTCTACCGCTGCGACTCGGATCGCACGCACAGCCCGATGTTCCATCAGATCGAAGGCCTGTACGTTGCCGAGAAGGTGACATTCACCGATCTGAAGTACGACCTGCAGACCTTCCTCTCGCGCTTCTTCGAGCGTGATGTCGAAGCGCTGTTCCGGCCGTCGTACTTTCCGTTCGTCGAACCGGGTGCGGACGTGCACATGCGCTGGTCGCAGGCCGATGGTTCATCGCGCTGGCTGGAGCTGCTCGGCTGCGGCATGGTCCATCCGAAAGTCTTCGAGGCGGTCGGCATCGATCCCGAGCGCTATACCGGTTACGCCTTCGGCATGGGCGTCGAGCGCATGGCAATGCTGCGCTATGGCGTCGACGACCTGCGCCTGTTCTTCAACAACGACATCCGCTTCCTGGAGCAGTTCAAGTGAAGCTCAGCGAAAACTGGCTGCGCGAGTGGGTCAACCCGCAGGCAACGATTCAGGAAATCTCCGACCGCCTCGTCATGGGCGGGCTGGAGCTGGAGATCGAACCGGCGGTCGACACCTTGCCGCAAGGCGTGGTCGTCGGCCGCATCCTGAAGGCCGACAAGCACCCATCCGCCGATCGTCTGCAGGTCTGCAGCGTCGATGCCGGCACTGGTACCCCGCTGCAGATCGTTTGCGGCGCGGCGAATGCGCGTGAAGGATTGACGGTCGCGTGCGCGATGGTCGGCGCGAAGCTGCCCGGCGGCATGGAGATCTGCGAAGCCAAGCTGCGCGGTGTCGAAAGCTACGGCATGTTGTGCTCGGCCAAGGAGCTGTCGCTGTCGGACAAGTCCGATGGCCTGCTCGAGCTCGATGCCGGCGCAACGCCGGGCCAGCCGATCAGCGACTACCTGAATCTCCAGGACAATGTCCTGCATCTGGAGATCACACCGAACCGCGGCGACTGCCTGTCGGTGCTTGGCCTCGCACGCGATGTCGCGGCGCTGTTCAACGTCAACATGAAGCGCCCTAACCTGCCGCCGGCCGTGGTGGTTGGACACAAGCAGCTCAAAGTCGACATTGATGACGTGACGACCTGCCCGACCTACGCCGGGCGCGTGATCTCGAAGATCAATCCAAAGGCGCGCACCCCGGACTGGATGCGTGAGCGCCTGCGCCGCAGCGGCCTGCGCTGCATTCATCCGCTGGTCGACATCACCAACTACGTGATGCTCGAACTCGGCCAGCCGCTGCACGCTTTCGACGCAGAAAAGATCAGCGGCAGCGTCCGCGTCCGTCGCGCCCGTGCCAGCGAAACGCTGAAGATGCTGACCGGTGAGGAAGTCACGCTGAACAAGCAGGAACTGCTGATTGCCGACGACAAGGGCGCTCTGGCGCTGGCCGGCGTCATGGGCGGCATCGAGTCCGGTGTCACCGACGCTACGACCTCGATCTTCCTCGAATCCGCCTGCTTCGCTCCGGCCGCGGTTGCCGGTACTGCACGCCTGCACAAGCTGACCTCGGATGCGGCCTACCGCTTCGAGCGCGGTGTTGATCCGGCGCTGCAGCGCACCGGCCTCGACCGTGCGACCCAGCTAATCACCGAAATCTGTGGCGGCGAAGTGCATCCGGTCACGCAAGTCGGCCGTACGCAACCGGAACCGATCAGCGTGCGTTTGCGGCATGCGCGCCTGACGCAATTGCTCGGTCACGACATTCCGTCGCGCGAAGTCGAGCAGCTGCTCGCGCGCCTGGGCATCGTCACGCGCAACGAAGTCGGCGACAGCTGGACCTGCAAGATCCCCAGCCATCGCTATGACCTGCGACTGGAAGTCGACCTGATCGAAGAAGCCGCGCGTCTTTACGGCTACGACCGCATTCCAGCCAAGCCTTACCGCGCCGCGATGGCACCGGCGCTGCCCGAAGAAAAGCGCCGCCTTCTGTCGGCCGGGCGCGACGTGCTCGCCGCCCGCGGCTGGCAGGAAATCGTCTCGCTGGCCTTCGTTGAGCCGCGCGTTCAAGCCGCGCTGAATCCGGATGAGATGGCCATTGCCGTCGACAATCCGATCGCCGACCCGCAATCGGCGATGCGCACCACGCTCTGGGCCGGCCTGATCGGCGCCTGGCAATACAACCGCCAGCGCCAGGTCATTCGCCAGCGCCTGTTCGAGGCCGGCGTCTGTTTTGCCCAGCAGGATGGCGAGGTTGTCGAAACCTTGCGCATTGCCGGCCTCGCGGCCGGCGGCGCCAGCGCCGAACACTGGGACGCCAAGCAGCGCGCGACCGACTTCTACGACATCAAGGCCGACATCGTCACCCTGTTCGGCCCGGCTGCGGAAGACTTCCGTTTCGTCACGGCCCAGCATCCGTCCCTGCACCCTGGCCGCAGCGCACGCATCCTGCGCGGTGCGATCGGCATCGGCTGGATCGGCGAGCTGCATCCGCGTAGCGTGGCCACGCTCGACTTGTCGGAGACGCCGATGGTGTTCGAGCTGGACTGGACAGCCATCCGCGATCTGGCCGTGCCCAGTGCCAGAGCGCTGTCGGAATTCCCGTCCTCGCGCCGCGACATTGCTGTCGTGGTGAAGGAATCGGTTTCGGCACAGGAATTGATCGACAGCGCACGTCGCGCCGGTGGCAATCTCTTGCAGAAAGTGCTGGTGTTCGACATCTACCGCGATCAAACCCTCGGAAAGGCTTGCAAAAGCGTGGCTTTGGGCTTGATTTTCAATGACTATTCGCGCACCCTAACCGTTGAAGATGTAGACGTTGCATCGGTTGCCATTACAGAGGGCCTGGCGCGAGATGTTGGGGCGGCCATCCGACAATAAGCAGTAACAGGGACTGCACGTGGCGTTGACGAAGGCTGAGCTTGCTGAAGCCTTGTTTGAGGAGTTGGGCCTCAACAAGCGCGAAGCCAAGGAGTTCGTGGACCTCTTTTTCGAGGAGATCCGCGGTCGCCTGGAAGCGGGTGAAGAGGTCAAACTCTCCGGCTTCGGCAACTTCGAGCTGCGCTCCAAGAACCAGCGTCCTGGTCGCAATCCCAAGACCGGCGAAGAGATTCCGATCTCCGCACGGCGTGTTGTTACTTTCCGTCCGGGCCAGAAACTGCGCCTGAGGGTCGAGGCAGATGTCACCAGCTGATCAAAGAGCACTGGTTGCCGAACTGCCGGAGATCCCGCGCAAGCGCTACTTCGCGATCGGCGAAGTTAGTGAGTTGTGTGACGTCAAACCGCACGTGCTGCGCTACTGGGAGCAGGAGTTCCCGCAACTCAAGCCGGTCAAGCGCCGCGGCAACCGCCGCTATTACCAGCAGGACGATGTCCTGATGGTGCGCAAGATCCGCAGCCTGCTCTATGAGCAGGGCTTCACGATCGGTGGCGCGCGCCTGCGTCTCAAGGAACTCGCCAAGAACGGCGGCGCGGCAAACGACAACAAGCTCCTCGCCGCCGCTGTCGCCCATCCGGAACACCGCGCAGAAGAGATCAAGGAACTGCGCGACGAACTGGAATCCCTGCTCAAGCTGCTGCCCGAGTAAGCGGATGTCCCGGCGCGGCCACGCGCCTTTTCTTGCCCCCATGCGTCCGCTACACTTCGCGCCCCGCATGCAGCGGCCAGCGCAACGTTGGTCTCTACAGTTTCATCGCGTCGGCGCGTAGCGCAGCCTGGTAGCGCACCTCCTTGGGGTGGAGGTGGTCGGAGGTTCAAATCCTCTCGCGCCGACCAATTTTTTCCCTGTCCAGCTCCAGTGCAAGTTTCGATACACCACGCTCCGCGTGGCGCTCGAGACGCCACAGCCAGCTACGCAGCAATCACCGCCCGATCAATCAGCGCTGCAAACGGCGCCTGCGGTGACAGCGTGCCGTAGTTCAAACCATGCTCGCCGCCGAGACGGCTCGCACAGAAGGTGTCGGACAGCGCCGTGTTGCCGGTCTTGATCAGGATCGCGGCCTGCAGCGCAAGCGCGATGCGCTCGCCGACGATGCGCGAGCGCAGCTCCAGCGTACTGACATCATCCAGTGCACTGTTGAGCCAGGTGATTTCGCGATCGAGATCGGCATGGCCGCCGCGTGCGGTCATCAATTCTGCGAACAGGGCCTCGCGGGTTTCCGGGCTCTTCGACAATGCGCGCAGCACATCGAGGCACTGGATGTTGCCGCTGCCTTCCCAGATCGAGTTCAGTGGCGCCTGACGATACAGGCGCGGCAGGTTGCTCTCTTCGACGTAGCCCATGCCGCCGAGGCACTCCTGGGCTTCATTGACCAGCGGCGGGCAGCGCTTGCAGACCCAGTACTTGCCGATCGCCGTGGCAATGCGCGCAAGCGCAGCCTCGCCGGGATTGCGCGGTGAGGCATCGACGGCGCGTGCGACACGCAGCGTCAGTGCGGTGCAGGCTTCGGAGTCGAGCGCCAGATCGGCGAGCACATTGCGCATCAGCGGCTGGTCGATCAGCAACTTGCCGAAGGCCTTGCGATGCTGTGCGTGATGCAGCGCCTGCACGACCGCCTGACGCATCAGTGCGCTGGAGCCGATCATGCAATCGAGGCGCGTCAGTGAGACCATTTCGAGGATCGTCGCGACGCCACGGCCTTCGCCGCCGACGCGCTCGGCCCAGGCACCATGGAATTCGACTTCGCTGGACGCATTGCTCCAGTCGCCGAGCTTGTCCTTGAGGCGCTGGATGCGGATGGCGTTGCGTGAGCCGTCGGGCCGCAGCTTGGGCATCAGGAAGCAGCTGATGCCGGCGTCGGTGTAGGCGAGCACCAGCCACGCATCGCACATCGGCGCCGAGAAGAACCACTTGTGGCCGACGATCTCGTAACTGCCATCCGGCTGCAGGTAAGCGCGCGTGGTGTTCGCACGCACATCCGAGCCGCCCTGCTTTTCGGTCATGCCCATGCCGATCGTGACGGCGGTCTTCTGCGCGAACGGCAGCACTCGTGGGTCGTAGCCGCTGCCGATGATCTTCGGAATCCAGTCTTTGGCGACACCCGGTTCGTTGCGAATCGCCGGAACTGACGAATGCGTCATCGTCAGCGGACAGCCCGTGCCGGCTTCCGCTTGCGAATGCATGTACGACAGCGCCGCGCGCGCAACGTGGGCACCCGGCGTGCTTTCGTTCTGCCAGGCAAACGCGTGCACACCGTGCGCCATCGCCAGCTCGAAGACCCGGTGGTAACTCGGGTGGAATTCGATCTCGTCGATACGGTGCCCGTAGCGATCGAAGCTCCGCAGCTTCGGCTTGTTTTCGTTCGCGGTGTACCCCAGCTCCATCAGTTCACCGCCGGCCACCTCTCCGAACGCGGTCAGTTGCTCGGCGGCCCATCCGCCGCCTTCGCGTTCGACCGCATCGCGAAGTGCCGTATCCGACGTCCAAGCGTTGTAGCGGCCGATCGGCGGTGCCTGGTTGGCGACTTCGTGGGTAACAAACTGCGCTGAGTGACTCATGCCGATACTCCGTAGAACGCATTGCCGACAAACCCGCCGTCGCAGCTGGCGGGCCGTCATGATGCCGCCGCCGGACGTTACATGAAAGAGCCAAGATGGGTAGGTCGTGTAATCTCAGAGCCCATAAAAAACCAGAGCCCCGACATGCGGGGCTCTGGCCTGTACTGCGGTGAAGCTGGGTACAGCGAGGACTTTAGTAGTCGCCCATGCCGCCCATGCCACCCATACCACCGCCGCCCGGCATTGCCGGAGCGTCATCCTTCTTCGGCGCTTCGGCAATCATCGCTTCGGTGGTCAGCAGCAGGCCGGCGACCGAAGCCGCGTTCTGCAGCGCCATGCGCGTGACCTTGGCCGGATCGATGATGCCCGCTTCGATCAGGTCGACAAACATGCCCGTGCCGGCGTTGTAGCCGTTGGAGCCCTTGCCTTCCTTGACCTTGTTGACGACGACCGACGGTTCGCCGCCCGCATTGCGGACGATCTGACGCAGCGGTTCTTCGAGCGCGCGACGCAGGATGTTGACGCCGACCTGCTGGTCGTCGGTCGGCGCCTTGAGCGCGTCGAGCACCTTCTGTGCACGAATCAGCGCAGTGCCGCCGCCGGCAACGATGCCTTCTTCAACGGCTGCGCGCGTGGCGTGCAGGGCGTCTTCAACGCGGGCTTTCTTTTCCTTCATCGCGACTTCGGTCGCAGCGCCAACCTTGATCACGGCAACACCACCGGAGAGCTTGGCCAGACGCTCCTGCAGCTTCTCGCGGTCGTAGTCGCTGGTCGAGGCTTCAACCTGTGCCTTGATTTCCTTGACGCGCGCTTCGATCTTGTCCTTCTTGCCGATGCCGTCGATGATCGTGGTGTTTTCCTTGTCGATCTGTACCTTCTTGGCGGTGCCCAGATCGGTCACGGCAACCTTCTCGAGCGACAGGCCCAGCTCTTCCGAGATGACCTGGCCGCCGGTGAGGATGGCGATGTCCTTGAGCATTTCCTTGCGACGATCGCCAAAGCCCGGCGACTTCACCGCAGCCACCTTGAGGATGCCGCGCAGGTTGTTGACGACCAGAGTCGCCAGCGCTTCGCCTTCGACGTCTTCAGCAATGATCAGCAGCGGACGACCCTGCTTGGCCACGCCTTCGAGCACCGTGAGCATCTCGCGGATGTTCGAGATCTTCTTCTCGGTAATCAGGATCAGCGGGTTTTCCAGCTCGACAGTCTGGCTCTGCGCGTTGTTGATGAAGTACGGCGAGAGGTAACCGCGATCGAACTGCATGCCTTCGACGACATCCAGCTCGTCGTTCAGGCCGGAACCTTCTTCAACGGTGATGACCCCTTCCTTGCCGACCTTGTCCATCGCTTCAGCGATACGCTCGCCGATCGACTCGTCGTTGTTGGCCGACACCGTGCCGACCTGTGCAATCGCCTTGCGATCCTTGCAGGGCTTCGACACCTTCTTGATCTCGGCGACGACGGCGGCAACCGCCTTGTCGATGCCGCGCTTGATTTCCATCGGGTCGATGCCGGCGGTGACCGACTTCAGACCTTCGTTGACGATGGCCTGTGCCAGCACCGTCGCCGTCGTCGTGCCGTCACCGGCTTCGTCGGAGGTCTTCGAGGCGACTTCCTTGACCAGCTGGGCGCCCATGTTCTCGAACTTGTCGGCCAGCTCGATTTCCTTGGCCACGGACACACCGTCCTTGGTCACGGTCGGCGCGCCGAACGACTTTTCCAGCACCACGTTGCGGCCCTTCGGACCGAGGGTGACCTTGACCGCATTGGCCAGAATGTTGACACCGGCCACCATGCGGGCGCGGGCGTCATCACCAAAACGAACTTCTTTGGCTGCCATTTTTCAATTCCTCACTAAATTCTTTAAATCGTCATTCCCGCGAACGCGGGAATCCTGGTTGTTTCGTTGCTGGAGCGCGGGATCGCCCTCCGCACGGCTTACTTGGTGAAGACCGCCATGATGTCGTCTTCGCGCATCACGAGCAGATCTTCGCCATCGACCTTCACTTCCGAGCCCGAGTACTTGCCGAAGAGGACGGTGTCGCCCTTCTTGACGTCCATCGGGATCAGCTTGCCGTCTTCAGCCTTCTTGCC
>JALYJV010000503.1 GCA_030775105.1 Pseudomonadota bacterium
ATGCCGCGCATAGCGCGACAGGGCACGCAAGTAGTGCTGACTAAAGGGAATTTGGTTTTCACCAGCGCAATCGACGGCGCGCTTCGACTAGAAATGCCGGCTTCAAGCGATTGATTTTATTGACGCCGGAGATTGGCCTCGGCACCAGTGCCGGTGATCCAAATAACATCGCGCGACAGGCGTTGAACTTTATCGACGGCAGCCCCATCTAAGTTTCAGAGCGGCGACACTCCCTAGTCACGCTCTCCGCCTCACTCCCTGGGCGGCTCCGGCGTCCCCCAAGGCCGGAAAGCATGGCCCGGTGGCTCTCCCCAAGTCACCGGGCTTTTTTATTGCGCGAAGGCGCAGCAGGGTTCAGCCGGCGGACAGTTTCGCACCCGCGGCCTACCCGTTTTGTCATCTTTCGGGTAGGGCTATTGAACTTCGTTTGAGCGACCCTATCTAAGTAGTTGAACGGCGATATCCCCTGTCCCGTTCTCCGCCCCTCCCCTGGGCGGTTCCGGCATCCCCCAAGGCCGGTACGGCCCGGTGACTTCCCCCCAAGTTGCCGGGCCTTTTTTATTTGTGCGGCCCTGTATCCGTCACGCCGTGTCGGCTGACGCGACTCAGATCATCACTGAGCCCATCTTGTTCACCGCGCTGCCCTGCACATAGTCGACGCCGGCCTGGCGTAACACCGGCAAGGCGCTCGCCGATTCGATGTTGATCGCCGCGGCCTTGCGCCCGAGCAGATGCGCGGCGTCGCAGAGCCAGGCGAGGTGCCGGCGCTCCAGTTCATCGGTCTCGATGTTGCGAGTGACGCCGGCGTGAATCTTCATGTAGTCGATCGGCAGATGCCGGAGTTGCGTGATGCCCATCGTCGTGTGGCAGCGATCGAGCGCAAAGCGCACGCCGGTCGGTCGCAGCATTTCGGTGAAACGCTGCACGACATCGCTATGGCTGATTGCAAACAACTCGTCGATCTCGAAGCACAGTTGCTTGAGCGGCACTGCCGTTTCCGCCAGCAGTTCAAACACGGCCGCCGCGAACTCGGGGTCGAGCATCGATTGCGGCGCCAGATTCACGCTGACCATGCTGTGGGTTTGCAGCACTTTCGGGTCGGTAGCCAGTGCCGTGAGCAGATTGCGGATGACCCACAGGTCGATTTTCTGGGCTTGATGCAGGCGTTCGATTGCTGGCAAGTAGTAGCCGGGCTCAAGCCAGACGCCATCATCGTCTTCAACGCGGATGAAGAACTCGAGCATCGGTACGGATCCGCCGGCGAGAGAATGCGCCTCCTGGGAAATCAGATGAGCCTTGCCGTTGTCTAGGCGCGGCAGCAGCCACTCAAGCCAGGTCTTGTCGTCGCGACGACGCGCGATTGTCGTGTCGTCGGTCTGCTGCTGCTGAATGCGGTTGCCGCCGCTGCCGCGTGCATCGGCGAGCAGGTTCTCTGCCGCAGCGAGCACGCGCGTACTGTTGGCGGATTCGCGATTGATCGGCAGCACTGCGATGCTGAAAGTGCATTTGATCGGCTTGCCTTCCCACACCAGCGGATGGCTCTCGGCGTGCTGGCGGATGCGCTCGGACAGTTCCTTGGCGAACTCCTCACTATGCCCGGTGAGCAGCGCCGCAAAGCGACTGTTCGAGTAGCGGTAGCCGGTGCCGGAATCCACCAGCGCCATCGAGAAATTCTTTGCGGCCTGCGACAAGGCCTGCTCGCCCGCTAGATATCCGGCGCGCGCATTGATGCCTTCGAGATCGTCAACGCGGACGAACAGCAGCGTGTGAGGCGTGCCGGTAAGCGTCGCTTCGCTGATCAGTTCACCGAGGCGGCGGTCAAATGGCTCGCGCGACAGCAGCATGTCGCCCCAGCCGGCCAGATCGGCGTCGGTGATGGCGTTCTGCGTGACCTGGATGCTGCTGCCTTCTGCCTTGTCCGCGCGGGCGAGGCGCACCGTACAGCCCACCGCCTGCCCGCTGCTGTTGAGCACGGCACCGGCAGTGATGAACACCGGCAGCGGCTCGTTCTCCTGATTGACCAGCGTGGCCTGCTGAATCAGCGGAATCGCCGAGCGCGACTGGATCACGCGGCTGAGAAATTCGCGCAGCGGACGGGTGGTGTCGAGTCCGGTGCTGTCGTCAAACAGCGGCACCATGTGATCGAAATTCTTGCCGACAACACTCTCGCGCGGCGCGCGCAGCATCGTTGCGGTGGCCGGGCTCACGCCAATGATGACACCAGCATGATCAGTCAGCAGCACCGCATCCAACGTCGTACTCAGTGCAGCGTCGCGCAGGCGCAGGCTCACCTGACGGCTGTTGTCGAGCATGGCCATTTTTTCGCGCATGCTGCGGTTGAGCTGAGCCATCGCATTGAGCTGCTCGGTGCGCTTTGCAAGCACCTCGTTGTTCACAGCCACCGTTGTCGAAGTCTTGCCGGTTCTCTCGCGCTGACGCAGCCTGCGTTGGCGCAGTTTCCGTGGCCAGGCCAGCAATGGAGTCATCACGGTCAGCCGCCAGGTCAGCACGGCGACGACGAGCAGGCCAACTGCCAGCGTCAGGGCGAGTCCAAGCATCAGCGTGCCGGCATTGCCGCCATCGTCCGCCAATTGGGGGGCGAATACGCCAAATACGAGGGCGAGACACAACAGAGCGCCGGCGATAATGGCTACGGCCCAATTGGCGAGCCAGCGCGTGCGGCGGGGGCCAATGCGCCGTGACAAGGGTTTCAGCAGTCGCATGGGGCGTTCCTTCAAGATGCGGCGGGTAGTTCTGCAGGGGTGTTGAGCATGCCGGCCGCGCGCTCGCGGAATTCGTCGAGACCCGTGTCGTTGTGGGCCGAGAACAGCTGGATCGTGACCTTGCTCAGGTTAGGCAGCGAGCGTTTCACGCCGAGCAGAACGTTCTTGGACGCACCGAAGCTGAGCTTGTCGGCCTTGGTCAGCACCAAGTGACAGGCCAGCCCGCCACGCACGCACCAGTCGAGCATGTCGACATCGAACGGCGTCATCGGGTGACGCACGTCCATGATCAGCAC
>JALYJV010000504.1 GCA_030775105.1 Pseudomonadota bacterium
GTTGTAGATGCGACCGAAGGAATGTGCGGCTGCCGTCGATGGCAGCAACACGGCGGCGCAAGCTGTCGCTGGAAAACGAATGCGCATTTTATTGATCCGGCCACTATTCACTTGAACAGATACCGGAGGTCGAGGTGTTCGATGAAGCAAATTGAGCTAGGGAGTGGCCGGATCAATAACAAGACCATAGCTCTGTGTTATTGAGGCGGCCTCCCACCGCTCGAACAGGGAACGCCGCCGTCCAACTGTTCCACACACCCTCAAGTTCATAGTGGCCGCCTCAATAACGCGGGCTGACTTCGAGTACGCCGAGTTCGGCATGGGCGTGGTGCAGTTCGAGTTCAAAGCGGCCTGCATGCTCGGCGACAAAGCGCAGCGTACCGGGCTCGCCCGCTCGCAGCGGCAGCGCGAGATCGTAACCATGCAGATGCAGCTCGTCGTCTTCGCTGGTCGTGATGCTCAGCTCGACCTCGTCACCAACCTGCACCTGCAACGGCTCGGCAGTGCCCGGCGCGCCGAGCTGCAGCATAAAGCGCTTCGGCGCGGCCACAACGACGACATCGGCCGGTACCCGCACGATGCCGGCCGATGGGCTTGCTGTAGCCGAAACAACTGCAACTGGCACCGACTGCGGAGTCGATGCCAGTGGTCGCATCAGCTGCCATAGACCCATCAACAGGGCCATGGCCAGCGCGAAGAAAATCCCGGTACGGATCATCGCGACATTCAGCGATTGACCGTCTGCTCCCACATCCGCAGATAGGCTTCGGCCGAGTTGTAGAGCGCGTCCAGCCCTTCGCTGCCACCTTCAAGACGGATCTCTTCAACGTAGTCCGCGACCATGCCGTAATGCGCGGTGCCGACTTCGTCGATGTTCCAGGTCTTGCCGCTCTCCGGAATCGTCTGCAGATTGAAGGTCACCGGCTTGAAGCCGGAGAACTGCGACCCCCAGTCCTCGCCCTGGAACAGGGTGAACGGATAGACCACGGGCTCGCTGCCCGCGCCACGCGGACCGGCGCGATCGGCGATGCCGTTGGCGTCCATGCCGTAACCGACGGCGATCGGATCGGTGCGACCGGCGGCCTCCCAGATCGGCTTGAGCTTCTCGATGAACTCGACGTGGCCCCTGCCGTTGGGCTTGAACGGATAGATCAGGCCGCCGAGCGCAAGGATGTCCTTGGCCTGCTCGTTCGAGATGCCGCCATGGCCGCCATGCGCCGAGATCAGCGGATACGGCGGGTTCTGCGCTTTGGCCATGTCGATCATGTCCTGCTTGATCGACAGTTCGGCGTGGTCGATGTCGATGATGAACTTCTTGTCCATCAGCTTCTGCACGGTGTAGCGACCGAGTTCCGTCATGCCACGCGCGTTGCACTGACGCTTGTCCGGCGGATACAGCGGCACCGTGCCGCCGAGCGTGCCGAGCACGATCTCGGTCAGCGGATCATTGCCGGTGCCGGGAATCGCGGTCGTCATCACCGCGCCCGCGTTATAGAAGTAGGTTTCGCCTTCACCGCCATCCGGGCAGTCGTAGGTTTCCCAGAAGTGACCGGTGCCCCAGAACCCGACAAGGTTGAGAACCAGGCCGTCGAATATGCCGGTGCCGCCGAGCGCGCTGTCGACGTCGTGGTACGGGAACAGCTCGCGCACGCCGAGTTCCCAGACTTCGTCAATCTGCCGATCGATGTCGGCTTCGGTACAGCCTGCCACCTCGCCGATGCCGAGCACGGACCTGCTGGTGCAGTCGAACAGATTGGAGAACTCCAAGCCTGGCACAACTGCGAGTTTGCCTTCGTTGATCACTTCGCGCGCCTGCTGCGGATCGCCAACGATGCGGAACCAGCCCTTGCCCGGACCGCCTTCCTGCGCGTCGACATAGTCCTGCAGCGTCTTCAGGTACTTGACCTGATTGATGCCCAGGCTCATGTCGTTGCAGTCATAGCCGAGCGCCGCAGGATTGATCGTCGTCGCATAGATGCGCGCGACCTCGCACAGCGCGGCGATGTTCGTACCTTCCGACACCATGATGCGCAGGCCCGACTTCCACGCGCGCTCGACCCACTTGTAGTACATCGCCTGATGCAGCTGCGACACATTGCCCGGCCAGTCGACGAAGCTCGGCCAGCCCTGCGTGTCGTGCATGGTCAGCGGCGTGAAGTCGAGAATCAGCGCTTCCGGATCCTGGATGCCGTTAGGCCCGTGGTTGGCCTGACAGTTCTCCAGCGCGACCGGCGCACCGAAGCGGTTGTACATCTGACCGTACAGCACGCCACCAGCCGCAGGCCCGACATCGCCGCTGCCGTCGGACATCTCGTGGCCCATCGCCATGTGTGTGTGCACTTCGGCAAAGCCGACCACCGGCGCATCCGTACCCTTGCCCTTGTAGGTCTCGCCGACGCTGTCGGTGGAGATTTCCGGATAGGCCGTGCAACCGCTGGCGGGCACGAAAGCGAAACCCGAAGGTGCCGCGCCGAGAACGAGTTGTCCCTGCTCGTTGGCGGCCAATGACTGGCCTTCAGATTCGAGCTGCGCCGTGTACTTGCCCGGCGAGGTCGCTTCGACCGTCCAGTTGCACTGGTCGGAAGGCGCGTCGGCGGTTGTGATGCTGCTGCCGTCGCCGGCGAGCAGCGTGCTGTCCGGCGTGTGCAGCAGATATTTGCCCAGCGCGGTCGGCTTCAGGTAGAAGCGCTCTGCGTCGGCGAGCCTGGGCGCAGTCGCGGCGTAGCCGTCACCGGCACGCTGCACGTACTGCTTGCTGTCGAGCTCGCGCAGCGCGAAGCAGCGGTTGGCCAGATCGAAACGCGTTTGCGGGCGGGCGGTGCTGCCGGCTCCCGCATCCGCGTCTACCGGATCAGAACTGCTGCAGGCGGAAAGCAGCGCCACGGCCAGCGCGGCCGCCAGGCCGGTTTTCAGATTTCGCACCTTGTCTCCCCTCAGCGTATGACAGCTATGTTACGTATCGTAGGCAGCAGCGCCTCGTAGTGCGAGGGTAGATATAACTTAGCGGACAACCTGTCCAGCGTCAGAAAGGGCTTACGACCACGCGACTACGATCTCGCGCGGACCCTTGAAGGGCAAGCGGCCGTGCCCGATGGAACGGTTGTCGATCGCCACGATGTCGCCGAGCCGCCAGGGCGTGATGACCATGTTCTTCCAGATGGCGTCGAACACCTGCGTGAGATCGGCAGCCGGAATCGGGCTGCCGTCGGCAAAGGTCGCGTGCATGGCCTGGTCCTCCGGCTTCACCGTCAGGTGCTTCCACGCGCTCAGCGCTCGCGCGAGCAGCCAGAAACGCAGATGCGTCAGGGTCGGCCGCTTCCTGAAAATGCGGAAATATTCGGTGTGCCCGGCATCCAGATGAAACACCTGGATGTGGTTGAACCAGACCGGCACGCCGGTCTTCGGATGCGCATGCACCGGCGCGTGTTCGCTGATCAGCGCCAGGCGGCCACCGGACTTCCACTGCGCGGTGAAGCCCTCGCGCGCGCAGATGCGCTCGATCTCGGCACGGTCGGTGGTGTTGAAGATCTCGGTCCACTTCTTGAGCTGGAACAGATCCTTGCCCTGATGATCCGGCCCCGCGTAGTTGCGGATGATGCGCAGGCCCTTCGTCGTCCAGCGCTCACGCAGCGCCGGATCGAGATCACGCCAGACACCGCGAAAATCCACCAGCGGCGTCTCGCCGAACTTCTCGGGAGCGATTGTGCAGGCAAAGAAGATGTGATTCGGCGGGTTCGAGGTAAACGACATCTCGTTGTGCGCCGGAATCGGATAGAAACCGGGAAGTTCGCTGGCCGAGAACACATAGCCGCTGCGGCTCAGCGCCTGGCGCGGCGAGGTGCCGAGATACTCGTTCTTCAGATCGGGATCGATGGCGCGGGCAACCGTCTCGACGTCATCGACATTCTTCACGCCGAACCCACGAAACAGCATCGCGCCGTGCTTCAGCAGCTGCTCGCGCACCCAACCGCTGTTGGCGTTCAGCCATTCGACCAGACGATCCTGCGTGCTGATTTCCCCGGGCTCGATGAGCAGGGGCAGTGGCGAAGAACCGAGCGAAAACGGCAACGGACTGTGGGTCATTGGCGGAGAGAGGCTATGGACTCAGGCCGCATCATGCCGCCATTGCTCGGGAACGCAAATCTTGGCGCTGTCAGGTCTGCCCTGACGCCGGACCACCGGCGCGCAGCTGCACGATCCGCAGATCGAGACTTTCGCGACCCTGCCAGCGGTTGACCGTCGGCACGTACAGCACGTCGACGAAACCCGATGCGCAGCGCCGTTCGACACCGTTGAAGTCGATCGCGCCGATGCTGGCGCCCTGATGCCGCAGCTTGTACTTCACGTGATCCCCGCTGCTGCCGACGGGTCGCGACTGCTCGACCTCGAAGCGCCCCTCGAACAGCGGCTCGGCAAAACCCTGCCCCCAGGGACCGGCGTGTTCCAGCGCGACGGCGGTTTCCACACTCAACTCATCGCCTGCAAGCGGGCCATCGGTTTCTATGATGCGTTGCAGAGCCGCTTCGTCGAGCTGCGCCGTGCATTCATGATCGAAGGCTTCGGCAAACTCATCCAGTCGCGCGGCATCGAGACCCAGCCCTGCCGCCATCGCGTGACCGCCGAAGCGCGGAATCAGTCCGGGATGGCGCGCGGCAATCGCGGCGAGCGCATCGCGCAGGTGCAGGCCGGGAATCGAGCGACCGGAGCCCTTGAGTTCGTTGGCCTGCTGCGCACGTGCGAACGCAATCACCGGCAGATGCCGCGCCTCCTTAACCTTGGACGCAACCAGCCCGACGACACCCTCATGCCAGTCTGGATGAAACAGGCACAGGCCCACAC
>JALYJV010000505.1 GCA_030775105.1 Pseudomonadota bacterium
GCGCAGGGTAATCGGTATCGAGAAAGCGCCCGGCGCAGAACAGCACACGCGCGCGGCTGCGTTCGAGAATATCGGCTGCTTCGGCGCCCTTCATGCGCGTGTTGACCGGCACCAGCGCCGCGCCGAGTGTATGGATCGCGAGGCCCGCGACGATCCACTCGATGCTGTTCGGCGCCCAGATCGCAACGCGATCGCCGTGCTTGACGCCCAGCGCAATCAGCGCACGCGCTGCGTAGATGCGCAACTGGTCGAGCTCGGCATACGACAGCTCGCTGCCGTCCTCGCCGATCACGGCGGTACGGGATGCGTGGCGTTGTACGGATGCGGCAAAAGCCTGAGGGACGGTGCTTGTCATATCAGATGTTCCAGCAACTGCTGAGGTGCGTGGCTGCTGCAAGTGCGTGTGGTCTCTCGATACACCGTGCGCTGGAGCGCGCGGCACTCGAGACGAACGGACTTCTGTTGAAACTCAAGGTGTCGACAAAACCCCGTTCGCATCGAGTGCCCGCCCTTCGACGGGGCTCAGGACAAGCTCCGCGGGTGTATCGAGATGTCAGCGTTGACGCTCCGGCGCTCACCCTGCATCTACCTCAATCCGCCCACATCAGGTAACCGTTGTCGATACGCATCTCGGCACCGTTGATGAACTTCGACTCATCCGAGGCGAGGAACAGCACCAGATTCGCGATGTCCTGCGGCTGGGCGAAGCGCGCCTGCAGCTGCTTGGGGTCTTTCTCGCGCACGTAGGAACTGGTGCTGCCCTTCTCCTTGTGCAGATTGAACACCATCGGCGTAGCGATGCCATCCGGGTGGATCGAGTTGCAGCGGATCTTGTACAGCCGGGCGCGGCAGTGCGCAGCGACCGAGCGGGTGAGGCCGGCGACCGCGGCCTTTGACGCGCTGTAGGCGCAGAACGATGACTGCCCGCCAATGCCTGCCATTGACGACATGTTGACGATCGATCCGATCGGCCGTTCCTTCATTGCCTCAAGGCCGTACTTGCAGCCGAGGAAATAGCCGTCGGAATTGACCTTCTGGATCTTCTCCCACAGCGCCAGCGTGGTTTCCTCGATGTTGGCCTGGGCCAGGATCGCCGCATTGTTGACGAGAATGTCGACGCCGCCGAACTTCGTCCGGGTCTGGGTGATCACGTCGATCCAGTCCTGCTCGGACGCAATGTCATGCTTGAGGAAGATCGCGGCATCGCCGATGTCCTTGGCGACAGCGCGGCCGGCTTCTTCGTTGACATCGGTGAGCACGACGTTGGCGCCTTCGCGGGCGAGCAGGATCGCATCTTCCTTGCCGACGCCGCTGGCCGCGCCAGTGATGATCGCGACCTTGTTACTGACTCTGCCCATGCTGTGCTCCTCGAGGAATTCAGATGATTTATGTGTGAAAGGAAAGCGACTAGCGTTTGGCGCTGCCCGCGGCATGCGTGCCGGCACGACGTCCGGACCACAGGCAATCGGCAATCGACAGGCCGCTGACGTAGTAGTTGGATGCGACGCCCACCGCGGTACGGCCGGCGGCGAACAGGCCGGCAATCGGCTGGCCGCGCTCGTTGAGCACGGTGCCGCTGCTTTCGTCGACACGCAGTCCGCCGAGTGTGATCGCCGGGCAGGGGAAGGATTTGCTGTCGGCGGAAATGTTCAATGCGAAGTAGGGCGCATCCTGCAGCGGCGCACGCATCGCCGGCGCCTTGCCCAGCGCGTCCTCACCTTGAGCGACAGTCGAGTTATAGCTGGTGATGGTCTGGCTCAGCGCGGCCGCGGGCATGTCCAGTTTCTCGGCCAGCTTCTGCGGTGTCCGCGCGCGCGGTGCGAACAGCATCAGGAAGAACGCAGGTACGCTCTGGAAGAACCACAGGCCGCCAAACAGCGCTTCGCGCAGGGCAGCGCGGCGCAGCGTCTTGTCGAGTATCAGCCAGCCACGGCCTTGATGGTTGTCGCACATCTCGACGCCGAGCTTGGCGCCGTAGACCTGCTCGTTGCAGAAACGCTCACCACCCTGGTTGACGACGATGCCCTTGGGCCAGTGTGTCGGCGGATTGATGAAACGCCATGCCGAAACCTTTTCCATGCGCGCGGCAACCCCGCCGACGGACATGCCGAGGCGGATGCCGCTACCGTCGCAGCCGGCGGTGCCGAGGCGCAGCGTCTGCGCGTACTTCGGTGCGTAGCGATTCACCATCTCGCGATTGAAGATGAAGCCACCGGTCGACAGGATCACACCGCGGCGTGCCCGTACGCGGACGCGCTGCGCGTGAGTGAGCTCGATCACCACGGCCTTCGCGCGCAGCTGGTCGGCCCAGCTTGCGGAGAAGTTGTGGATCGTTTCGGCGCGGCGGATCAGCTTCTGATGCTCGCGTGCAGCCGCCGAACCTGGCGGCAACTGCCAGACTTCGGCGCCGACGACGTTCTGGTCGGCATCGATGATCAGGCGCCGCACCGAAGATTGCTGCAGCAGCGGAATCTTCAGCGCATCGATGCGTGCGCGCATGAACTCGTACAGCGCCTTGCCCGACAGCCAGCTGCCGCGAGTGCGATGGCCGCGCGGGGCCGGCAGCGCATGCCTGGCGTACGCCGGTACGGCCTCGTTGCCGGAGTAGTACAGATAGATGCCATCCTTCGGGTAGGACGTTTTCGGCGGTGGCGCTGTCGAGGTGAAATCCGCGCCCATCGTCTCCAGCCACTCGATCAGGCCGCGGCTGTCGTCGCAGAATTTCTGCAGCGTGTCGAAACTCACTGCATCGCCAGTTTCCTGGCGCAGATAGGCAGACATCGCTTCCGGCGTGTCTTCATAGCCGGCCTTGAGCTGATGCGAGGTGCCGCCGCCGGCATAGACCACGCCGCCGCTCTTTGCCGTCGCGCCGCCGCCCTCGAAGCGGTCGACGATGCGCACGTCGGCTCCGCTCTCGCGCGCCACGATGGCCGCCGCTGCGCCGGCGGCGCCGCAGCCGACGACCAGCACATCGCAGCTGTCCTCCCACGGCGCGCTGTCAGCGGTGTCGACGCGGATCGGGGCATCAATCGGCAGGGTGCCGTCTGCGGTGGCAGGGGTCAGGTGTTGCGCGGATTCCGAAGCGGACATGCGGCTGGATCAGAGGGAGTACGGGATGTACGGCGATTATTTGCAAATCGCGTTCAGAAACTTCGTCCATCTTGAGTAGGGCGGGAAAGCGAAGCGTATCCCGCCGTTCGGGAACCGGCCGAAACGAACGCGACAGGCGGGCAAATCCAACCCGAGCCTTAGCCGCTCGCGCCCGCCCTACCTCTGCTGCGGTTTGTCCGCCTTGGCAGACTTGCTCCGGAACAGCGGATAAAAGATCAGCACATGCCAGGGATCCGGCTGCGTTTCGTTCTCGACGCCGTAGCGCGCCGGATACTGGCGCGTGATGTGGGCGGTGCCGAACAGCACGTCCCAGAAGAACAGCAGGTTGCCGAAATTGCCGTTGTAGTGACCGATATCGTCGGACTCGGTATAGGCGTGATGGGCGAAGTGGGTCGCAGGGGTCGAGATCGTGCGTTCGACGATCCAGGCCAGCGGATGCAGCGCCCGATGGCGGTACAGGAAACTGTCCCAGCGCAATTCGCTGTGTGCGCCGATGGTGACAACGAGCTTGACGAGGTAATACCAGAAATAGACTTCGCCGAAGCCGAGATAGACGAGCACGCTTGCCAGCCACAGGTTAGGCATGAACAGGTCATAGAAGAAACTGTTGCGGAACACGATCCGCGCGCCCATGTATTCCGGCGTGTGGTGGAACTTGTGGAAGGGCCACAGCCAGGGATGATGGCTGATGCGGTGATACCAGTACTGCACCATGTCCTCGAAGACAAGGAACGCGAGCACCTGCAGCCACCACGGCGTGTCGACCCAGGCATCGGCCATGCCCGGCAGCAAGTGGCGCTCGATCGCTGCGGCGCCGTAGACGATCAGCGGGCCGACGAGTGCAGAGGCCTGCACGAACGCGGCGATGTCGAGACCATTGTTGCGACGCGAGACGCTGCGCAGCGGAAAGCGTCCGAGCAGCAGTTCCGCCAGCATGTAGATACCGAGCACCGCAGCGACCGAAAAGACCGTTTCCGTCATGGCCAACGCACCCTGAGTGTTGCGCCGTAGCTGAGCGGATCGCCCGGCACCGCGCCGTAATCGCCCACGCCGTAGAGCGGGGCCACCGTTGCAACATAGTCCTCGTCGAGTGCATTGCGCGCCCACAGCGAGACATCCCAGCTGCGGCTGTTGTTGCGCAGGCCGACGCGCACGTTGCCGAGGCCGTAGCCTTCAATATAGCTGGAACGGCCGTGATCGACGGTGCCGAAGTATTCGCTGCGGATCATGTAGTCGAGGCCGGCATAGGCTTCGACGCCGGCATTAAACAGATAGCTGTACTCCAAGCCTGCATTGCCGCTCCATCGCGGCGCGTTGTACAGCGTCTCTCCGGACAGGTCCTTGTCGTTCTCGCGCGTGTCCTCGTTCGGCGCGTTGGGGAATTCAGTCGTGACCGCATCGCTGTAGGCGACGCCGATGCGCGCCATCAGGCCTTCGGCGAGAAAGCCGTAGGCCTCCAGCTCCGCGCCGCGCAGACGCACCTCGCCGACGTTGAGCAGATTGATCTGCCGCGGATTGGCGAGCAGCGTGCGCTCGTTGTCGAAGGTCAGTGCCTGATAGTCCCTGATGTCGGTGTGATAGACCGTCAGGGCCAGCGACCAGCTGTTCTCGAACAACCGCGCCTTGACGCCGGCCTCGAACGACGTCGCCTGCTCCGGGCGGAACAGCGGCTTGATCGTTTCGCCGGTGAAGCCGAGATTGATGCCGCCGCCCTTGTAGCCGCGCGCACCGGAGATGTAGACCAGCGCGTCCGGCGTCAGCTTGTACGACAGCGACAGCTGGCCGGAATAATCGCCTTCTTCATAGGTGTTGGCGCGCTCGTACTCGCCACCGGCGACGTCGTCGATGATGCCGTTGAAGCCCAGCGACGCGAGGTCGGTGCCGAGGGCCTGATCGAGGATCGCCAGGATCGGATCGCCTGCGGCCAGCGCGCTGGCCTCCGGATCGCCGCCGTACCGCGTGCGATCGACGGCAGCGCGCTTCCACTCATAGGTGTAGCGCAGGCCGGCGGCGAGATCGATGCGATCCGTCAGATGCCAGTCGGCCGAGGCGAAGCCGGCGACGCTGTCGCTGCTCTGGAAATAGCTCGTGTCGACGGTCAGGCCTTCAAGGCTCTCCGGCGGAATCACCGCATACAGCGCCGGGCCGGTGTTGGATTCGGTGGCGAACGGCACATAGCCGCGGATCACACCGCCGAAGACCCAGCCGACGGTGTCGCGGCCGAGGATCACGCGTTCAAGACCGTCGAGGCGCTGGTGGATGTAGAACAGGCCGAATACGGTGTCCACATCGTCGCTCGTGTGGGTGAATCGGAATTCCTGGCTGTACTGCTGGTGATCGTTCAGCGTGCTCGTCGACGCGAGTTCGAGCGAAGTGGCGTCGTCATTGATTGGCAGGAAGTACCAGTCCCGGTAGGCGCTGATGCTGGTCAGGCGCAGGCTGTCGGAGATGTCCCAGTTGAATTCTGCAGATGCCGCCTTCTGGCGCATCGTCGAATGCGTAGGCGCATCGGAGTCGGTCACGCGATCAGCCGGATCGGTGCCGATGCGCGTGTATTCCATGAACTCGTCGCGCAGCTGCACATCACGCCGTACCGGCGCCGACAGCGGATAGACACAGCAGTTCTCATCGCTGTCGCCGTACTCTGCGATGAAGCGCCCGCTGAGTGCGGTGCTCGGTGTCCACAGCAGCTGGCCACGCAGGCCGCCCTTGTTCCGGTCGTTCAGTGTGCTGCCGTCGTAGACGTTGTCGATGATGCCGTCGCGCTGGCTCAGATAGCCGGTCAGGCGCCCGGCCAACTCGCCGTCGATCAGGCTGTCGTTGATGCTGCCGCGCAACTGCCGCGCACCGCGGTCGCCGATCGTGATCTCGCCGCGGGTCTCGAAGCTGTCGGTCGGCGCGCTGGTGACGATGTTGACCGCACCGGCCGTCGTGTTCTTGCCGAACAGCGTGCCCTGCGGACCGCGCAGCACCTCGACGCGGTCGAGGTCGATCAGGTCGAACATCGACAGGCCCTGGCGGCCGAGATACACGCCGTCGAGGAACAGGCCGACGCTGCTCTCGATGCCGTCGTTGGCCGACGACGAGCCGAGGCCGCGGATCGTGTAGCTGGTCAGGCGCGCGTTCGGCATCGATACGATCAGGCCGGCGACGCGCTCCTGGATGTCCGTCGCGAGGGTCAGCCCCGCGTTGCCGAGCGTCTCGCCGTCGAGCACGGCGAGCGAGATCGGCACGTCGACATTGCGTTCCTGACGGCGACGTGCGGTAACGACGACATCGTCGAGGACCTGGGTGCTGGATTTGGCCTCGGGCTCTGCCGCTGGCACCTCAATTGCGACGATGCCTTCCACCGGAATGGTCTGCTCGATAACCGCATCCTGAGCGGCCGTGACCGGCGCAACCAGCGCTACGGCAAGCCCGAGCGCCGCGCTGCGGCCGAAACGCCCCCACGATAGATCCCACTGACTCGACATTTGGCTCCCCCGAGCTTCGTCTGCATTGCCTGCCCCAGACCTGTCGCTGACGGCAGTGCCGCCGCGTGCGTTCGAGCGCGGATCTGGTGCGCGCTGAGTCTGCGCGATGTTGATCGCGGAGTAAATTGCGTGGACCGGCTGGTGCCGGGCTTCAGTCGGCGCTCAGAATGGCAGCCGCACAATCGCCGTCCACGATCCAGTCCGTTGAGGTGGATCATCTTGAGAGAGAAGCATGCGCAACCTTCGAGTTCTTGCGGCATCGGTTATCGGCATCGTGGCACTGGGCGCCCAAGTGCCTGCGGCTGCGGATTCGAAGATGGATTTTGAGGGCTATTCGATCAAAGACCAGCGCTGTGGCCAGCGGGCAGCGGTCCCGTTCAAGTGCCTGGAACTGCCGAAGACGACGCGCAACAATCAGGCATGGCGCTACAGCTTCACGAAGGACCCGGACAGCAACCACATTGTCGAAATTCAGACCGATCCTGTCAGAGGAAAGGTGCTGATGCTGGGCATGGCGCCGTATGACGATGGTTGCGTACGCAGGACACCGGCCTGCAGCCACCACAAGAAGGACAAGATCGAATTCTGGCCGGTGCATCCGGAAAATGACGATGCCATGGATATCATGTCCAGTGAGCAGAAGTTCTTCAGCTTCGAGTTCAAGCTCGACGCCGACTACGAGGTGGGCAGTCGCATGGTGCTGCACATGCAGGCGCGCCAGGAGCTGAGGGGGAACTCGCCTATCTTCACGATGTACGTCCAGCCGGAGAAGCGGAAGGATGTGAATCCGGCGACCTCGCCAGTGGATCTGGTTTTCGTGGTCAGGGATGACGAAGACGTCCGCCGTCGCGGTCAGGGCAGTGACGACGACGATGATGGCGATTCAGATGCGCCTTTCTTCCGTTTTGGGCGCGCCATCAAGACGCAGCGCATCGAGCGAAACCGCTGGTACAGAATGACCCTGCAGTTGCTGCCGGCCTATATCGGCAGCGGACGTCAAGGGAATATCGTGATGTGGCTCGATGGCGATCAGAAGTTCGAATACAACGGAACCTGGGGCTACAAGCCGGATCCCAAGATTCCGCGCTCGAAGAAGATCGGCCTGGCCTTCGATATCTACCGGGCGCCTTTCCAGCAGGCAAACCAGAAGATCTACTTCGATAACGTCAACTACTCGTCCAGCCTTGATGATGTGAAGGTCAACGGCCATTGATCGCGATGTCGGCCGGCATCAGGCGGGCTTCCCGGCCAGATGCCGCGCGACGCGGCGGCCGGAGAATACGCAGTCGGCATACGACAATCCGCTGACGTAGATGTTGGAGCAGATGCCGATCGCATTGCGGCCGGCGGCGTAGAGACCTTTGATCGCGCGACCCTGTTCGCCGAGGACCGCGCCGCTGGATTCGTCGATGCGCAGGCCGCCGACGGTCATCGTCACCATCGGCAGCAGCTTGCTGTCGATCGAGGCGTCGATCGCGTAATACGGGCCAGCGCCGATCTGGGCCATCTCATTCGGGCGTTTTTCGTAGGCATCGGCGGCTTCGCCACGCGCCGCGCGGTTGTATTCGGCGACGGTGGATTTCAAGGTCGCCGCGTCGAAGCCCACTTTCGCGGCCAGCTCATCGAGGCTCGCAGCCTTGGTCGCGTTGAACATCAGGTTTAGGATCGCGACATCGCGCTGGAACGGCACGATCTTCGGATCCTTGGCCTGGGCAAAGGCGTCAGCGCGTAACTGGGCATCGAGAACGATCCAGGCCTTGCCGTCCTGCTTTTCGACGATCGCGTCGCCGAGTGACGCGCCGTAAAGCGTTTCGTTGACGAAACGTGCGCCGCGGGCGTTGACCATCATGCCCTGCGCCCAGGCCTTCGGCGGGTTGATGAAACGCCAGGCGCTGATGCGCTCCATCAGGCCGAGCGCACCGCCGGCGCTGGCGCCGAGCACGATGCCGCTGCCCATGTCGCCGAGCGTGCCATTGGGCAGGCCGGCACTGTACTTCGGCGCGTAGTGCTGCACCATCGCCGGGTTCATGATGAAGCCGCCGGCCGAAAGCAGAACGCCCTTGCGTGCGCGGATCCAGCGCGAAGTCCGCTGCGTATTCTCGATCTGCTGCGCACGGTTCAGATACCAGCGGCCGATCGCGTAGGTCAGCCAGGCGAGCGGAAAGCTCGGCGGCAGCGCGGCGATCCATTTCGAGGCCTGGGCGATGTAGCGGCCGAAGCGTTTCGCTTCGGCACTGTTCGCAGCGACCTGCAGCACACGCACGCCAACCACGCGACCCTGTGCATCGACCGCGAGTTGCTGCGCTTCGGCGTACTTGTGGAAGCGCATTCCGCGCTGGAGCGCCGCATCGCGCAGCGGATCATAGATTGCGCCGCCAAGGCCCCAGGCTTTCTTGCCGTTGGTGGAGAAGCCGCGATGTCCGCGCGCCGCGGGCTTGGCGTGCTTCATGTACGGCGCCGCGAGCGAGCTGTCCGGGTGATAGAGGAATTAATCGAGCGGCGGGTAGG
>JALYJV010000506.1 GCA_030775105.1 Pseudomonadota bacterium
CGCCTGAATCGTATCCACAGTGACTGCCCCTCCAGGCCGGTCGCGGAGTCTTGAATTGACCAATTTGCTGCGTCGCTGGCTGATCGCCGGCATCCTGATCTGGCTCCCGCTGGGCGCGACGCTGCTCGTTCTGCGCTTCGTCATCGGCCTGCTGGACACCAGCCTGTTGCTGATTCCCGGCGCAATCCGTCCGGACGTCCCGGGTCTTGGGATCCTGCTGTCGGTCATCCTGGTGCTCGGGACCGGCGCGATCGCGGCCAACTACGTGGGTCGGCGCCTGCTGGTCTGGACCGAGGCCATGCTGGGTCGGATTCCGCTGGTGCGTACGATCTACGGCGGCATCAAGAAGCTTGCCGAGACGGTGCTTTCCGATCAGTCGGTTTCGTTCCGCCAGGCCGTGCTCATCGAATATCCCCGCAAGGGAGTCTGGTCGATCGCGTTCATCACCGGTTCGCCGATCGAGGAGGTTCAGGAGAAGACCCAGACCACGGTGCTGACCTGTTTCGTACCGACGACGCCCAATCCGACCTCCGGATTCATTCTGCTGGTGCCGGAAAGTGAAATCGTGCGGCTCGACATGTCGGTCGAGGAAGCGATGCGGCTGGTGATCTCCCTGGGCGTTGTGACGCCGGACGAGGCCAAGCGCAAGCGGGCCGAGGCCATTGTCGAGACCACGATTCCTTAGGTCCGGACCGCTTTTTGGCGCCTGCGCACGGAATCTGGCCCCGCGCATGGTCTAAACTACGCGGCCTTTTCGACCCGGTTTGCTTGCCCGGTCGGCTTCATGAACTCTTACGGCGCTTCGCGCCGGTCAAACCAACATCGAACATGCGTAGTCACTATTGTGGTCAGGTCACCGAGCAACTGGTCGGACAGACCGTGACCGTGTGTGGTTGGGTGCATCGTCGCCGTGACCATGGTGGCGTGATCTTCATCGACCTGCGCGACCGTGAAGGTCTGCTGCAGTGTGTTTTCGATCCGGATACCCAGGACGCCTTCCTCGCGGCTGATCGCCTGCGCTCGGAGTACGTCGTCAAGATCACTGGTCGCGTTCGCCCGCGCCCGACCGGCACCGAGAACGCCGGCATGAACACTGGCAAGATCGAGCTGCTCGGCAAGGAACTGGAAGTGCTGAACAAGGCGGAAACGCCGCCGTTCCATCCGGAAGACGAGACGGTCGGCGAAGACACGCGCCTCAAGTACCGTTACATCGATCTGCGCAACCCGAAGATGCAGAAGAACCTGCGTCTGCGTCATGACGTCGTGCAGCGTATCCGCACGTTCATGGACGCCAATGGCTTCGTCGATGTCGAGACCCCGATCCTGACCAAGGCGACGCCGGAAGGCGCGCGCGATTACCTCGTGCCGTCACGCACGCATCCTGGGCAGTTCTTTGCGCTGCCGCAGTCGCCGCAGCTGTTCAAGCAGCTGCTGATGATGTCGGGCCTCGATCGCTACTATCAGATCGCCCGGTGCTTCCGCGATGAAGATCTGCGCGCAGACCGCCAGCCGGAGTTTACCCAGCTCGACGTCGAGACCTCGTTCCTGACCCAGGAACAGATCATGGCGATCATCGAGACGCTGGTGAAGGATCTGTTCCAGAACGTGTTGAACGTCGATCTCGGCGCGCTGCCGCACATGAGCTATGCCGATGCCATGGCGCGCTATGGCTCGGACAAGCCGGACCTGCGCAACCCGTTGGAACTGGTTGAGGTTGCCGACCTGCTCAAGGACGTCGACTTCAAGGTGTTCTCCGGCCCGGCCAACGATCCGAAGTGCCGCGTCACCGCGCTGCGTGTGCCCGGTGGCCGCGAGAAACTGTCACGCGGCGAGATCGACAAGTGCACCGAGTTCGTCAAGATCTACGGCGCCAAAGGTCTGGCCTACATCGTCGTCAACGAGAAGGCCAAGGGCCGTGACGGCCTGCAGTCGCCGATCGTCAAGAACATCCACGACGCTGCGCTGGCCGGCATCCTCGAGCGCACCGGCGCCCAAGATGGCGACGTGATCTTCTTCGGCGCCGACAAATGGAAGGTGGTCTGCGACGCCCTCGGCGCGCTGCGCCTGAAGCTCGGCAACGACATGGGCATCACCGCTGGCGGCTGGAAAGCACTGTGGGTGGTCGACTGGCCGATGTTCGAGTGGGATGACCGCGACGGCGGCCGCTGGGCTTCGCTGCATCACCCGTTCACTGCGCCCAAGCCATTCGACGCCGCTGCGCTCAAGGCCAATCCGGGCACGATTCTTTCGCAGGGCTATGACATCGTCCTCAACGGCGTCGAACTCGGCGGCGGTTCGGTGCGTATCCATCGTCCGGACGTCCAGCAGGCGGTATTCGAGCTGCTCGGCATCGGTGCCGAAGAACAGGAAGAGAAATTCGGCTTCCTGCTCGAAGCCCTGTCGTACGGTGCGCCGCCGCACGGCGGCCTCGCGATCGGCATCGACCGCATGGTCATGCTGATGGCGGGCGGTCAGTCGATCCGCGAAGTCATCGCGTTCCCGAAAACACAGACCGCACATTGCCCGCTGACCAACGCCCCGAGCACGGTTGATGCCCGCCAGCTCAGGGAACTGCACGTCCGTTCCACGGTCCAGCCTAAGGCCGATCCGGCCCAATGATTCATTCGGAGTCATCCTGCATGACCAGCTTCAAAACCACGCTGCGCGCCTTGCTTGTTGTTGCGACGGGCAGCGGCCTGTCGGCTTGCGATCTCGAAGGCCTGGGCAACGGCAACGGCTTGGATTCGCTGAAGGTGGTGCGCATCTCGTCGCTGGTCG
>JALYJV010000507.1 GCA_030775105.1 Pseudomonadota bacterium
ACAGGGCGCTGATCGTGCGTTTGATCTGCTCGTTGTTCATGGCCTGCCCGCTGCTTTGTGCCTGCGCCGATTTTAAAGGCTCTACCTGCTCGCAAGCCTGAGTAATGTCCGCAGAGCGGACGGGTAGCTGACCGGCATCCAGCGCTGGATGCGGTCCATCAGCTTGGCATCCGCGCCGATCAATACCCTGGGTTTGCGCCGCTCGATGCCATCGATGATCACTTGTGCGGCCTGCTCGGGCGAGGTGCGCGCCATCTTCTCGAAGCGCCTGGCCATCAGCGCCGGATCGGTGACCCCGTCGTTGGAGATGTAGTGACGCGAGTTGCGGACGATGTTGGTACGGATGCCTCCGGGGTGCACGCAGATCGCGAACACGCCGGTGCCTTCGAGCTCCTGGCGCAGGGTTTCGGTGAAACCACGCACGGCAAACTTCGCCGCGTGATACGCACCCTGCGTCGGCACCGCGATGATGCCGAAGATGCTGGAGAGGTTGACGACCACGCCATCGTCCTGCGCGCGCAGCATCGGCAGGAATGCCTTGGTGCCGTAGACGACGCCCCAGAAGTTGATGTTCATGAGCCACTCGAAGTCCTCAAAGCTCATGTCTTCGATGGTCTGCGACATCGCCACGCCGGCATTGTTGATGACGACATGCGCAGTGCCGAGCTCGCCCTTCACCGCTGCGGCGAAGTCGGACACAGCATCGCAGCTCGCGACATCGAAGGCGCGGCTGATCACTGGCGCGGGAATCAGCGCCACGGTTTCCGCCAGCGCCGCGTCGTTGACGTCGCACAGCGCGAGCCGGCAGCCCTTCTTGTGCAGCTCGACTGCCAGCGCCCGGCCAATGCCCGAGCCGGCACCGGTGATCACTGCAACCTTGTCCTTGAGTGGGTACACGTATCCATCCTCCATGCGAAGCGCGCATGGTAGGCGATACGCCCCTCAGCGTCAGTGCATGGAGCGCCTGCGCATCGCAAATGCTGCAAACGCCAGCAGCATCAGACCGGGCATAGCGCCACCACCATCCGACTTGCCGGCAGGCTCAACATCCGTCGGAGCCACCTCCTCGGTCGGTGACTCGCCGATCGCTTCGCGCGCGATTGGACCCGGGCCCTTGAACACGATCTTGTCCGGATCCCAGGGATCCTTGCCCCAGCCGCGCTCGAGAATCTCGATCGTGTCGCCCTGGACTTCGATATAAGCGTAGGAGACGTTGTCGCCATTGTTGGTTTCGATGACGCGATCCTCGGAATCGACAATCGAGCGCACGACATAGCGGCCGTTCGGCTGATCGGCGAACTCGACATACATGCCGGGACGCTGCCAGCGATAGACATCACCCCAGCCGACCGACAAGCCGAGCACGCCATTGATCGGCGACGAACAGTTGTCGAGTGGGGTATCGCCGCCTGGAGTTTCGTAACCCTGGTTGAACGTCGCCCAGTCGCCGAAAAGCTGGTCCGCCGGACAGAAGCCAGACTTGGTGCCGATACCCGCCTTGGTCATGCCGCCATGATCGGCATCGGTGACCGCGTAGAGCTCGAAGCTCAGGACGTAATCGTCATGAAAGTGAAAGTGGATCGGATGGAACGAGTACGTGCCTGCGGGCAGCAACTCCTCGGTGCCGTCGCTGTAGTGCACCGCCTGCAACTTCGGACCGACAAATGTGCGCGACAGCGCTTCCTGCAGATTCAGATATGCGGTGCCGGCGATCGCATCTTCGATCAGGCTGAAGCGCATGTCGTAGATACCGGGGCCGAGATTGATCGGTCCCGAGGTGAAGCGCAGGCAACGCCGCGCACCGCCGCCGCCCAGCGCCGGCGGCGCCATCTCGTCGACGGTGCAGGACAGCGGCGCGATATCGCCGACCTGCAATGGCGGATTGATGGTATCCGGGGGGTACAGTCCATTGAGCGGATTTGCCGGTGCGACGAAGGTGAATTCCAGCGGCGGCACGGTGCGCAGGTTCGGCAGCAGTGCCTTGCGCTCGCCGCTATTCAAACGAACTTCCGGCAATTCTGATTCGAGTTTGGCGCGCAGTCGGAACGATGCGTTCGTCACGCTTTCCGGACGTACGCGCAGCGTCCAGATGCCGGCGGCCGGGTTGCTGATCAGCACTTCCGAGTTGAACTGGTTGGAGTTCGAATCCGAGCCGGCGAGATTGCCGTCGGGATCGATCAGGTCGACAACAAAAGTATCGGTACGCTCCGGCGTGTCGATGCCAACACGCAGCCGCGCAGCACCGGCGGCAATCGGGAAGCTGTAGCCTGGACAGGGCGCCATGACATCGCACCAGCTTGCCGAACGCACCGAGCCATTCAAGGTCGTGCCGTCCCAGAACCAGGCCTCTTCGAGATCGAGCACGCCGTTGGCCTGCTCCGTTTCGTGCACCGCGAAATCCAGCTTGGCGCTGACGTCGGCATGTGCGCCGTGAGCCTGAGCCAGTGAGGTGAGCCCCATCGCGCACAGCGCGATGGCGGTGCTAATTGCGTCGATCCTGAACATGCCAGCCCCTGATTTCCCCGAACAACAGGGACAGAGCAAGGACCGTGCCGCTTGGAAACCGCCTCAGCTTTTCGCGTTCTCGCGCTGTTGTGCTTCGACTTCGCGGCTGCCCGGCACCATCACGCGCGCGGCGATGATGCCCAGCTCGTACAGCAGATAGAGCGGCACCGCGAGCATGAACTGCGAGAGGATGTCCGGCGGCGTGAAGATCGCGCCGACGACGAAGGCACCGACAAACACGTATTCGCGATTCTGGGTCAGCTGCGCCGGCGTCACGAAACCGGTCTTGACCAGCAGCACCAGCGCCACCGGTGTTTCGAACGCGAAGCCGAACGCGAGGAACATGCCGAGCACGAAGTCGAGATACTTGCTGATGTCGGTCATCACCGACACCCCTTCGGGTGCGATGCCGACCATGAACTTGAACACCGTCGGAAGCACGAGGAAGTACGCAAAAGCGACGCCGGCGTAGAACAGCAGCGTGCTCGAAGCCAGCAACGGCACGACCAGGCGACGCTCGCTCTTGTACAGGCCCGGCGCGACAAACGCCCAGACCTGGTACAGCACCCAGGGAATCGCGACGATGAAACCGAGCAGCGCGGCGAACTTCATCGGCGTCATGAACGGTGACGCGACTTCGGTCGCGATCATCGTTGCACCGGCCGGCATCTTCTCGATCAGCGGCTTGGCCAGCCAGCCATAGAGTTCCTTGGCGTAGACCATCATCGGCAGCGCAACGACAAGGACGCCAATGATGGCCCTGAGCAGGCGATCACGCAGTTCGAGCAGATGCGCCATCAGCGGTTGTTCTTTGTGCTCCTGCTCAGGCGTGAGCTTGGGGACCAGCGGTTCGTCGTCGAGACTCATGACGGGTCGGTGTCTTTCTTCATGTCCGCCGCGGATTTCACTTCCGTCGCGACGTTCTCGACCGCCTTGTTGAATTGTTGGCTGTGCATCTGCGCCGCCTTCTTGGCTTCGTCAAGCTGACGCTGCAATTCCGAGAAGCGGGTTTCGCGTTCGAGTTCGTTGGTGAGGTTGCGCATGTAGCCGCGCGCCTGGCCGGTCCAGCGGCCGATTGCCCGCGCCACAGCAGGCAGCCGCTCAGGGCCGAGCACGACCAGCGCGATGATGAAACAGACAACCAGTTCGGTGAAGCCGACGTCGAACATGTGCGCTCTGGGGAACTCGACAGCGTCATTAGCGCCGGGCCGTGTCGCACCCGGTAAAGCGCTGCTCAGCTCTTGTTGTCGTCCTGCTTGGTAGCGTCGATGATCTTGGCCGAGGACTTATTGGCGTCGTCTTCGCCTTCCTTCATCGCGGACTTGAAGTTCTTGATCGCACCACCGACGTCGCCGCCCATGTTGCGCAGTTTCTTGGTGCCGAAGATCAGCAGAACGATGACCAGCAGTACCAGCAGATGTCCAATGCTCAAGCCCATGTCCTCACCTCATTTTGTCGTGTTGCGGGCCGCTTTCTCAGCGTGTCCCGAAGTACCGAAACGGCTCGCCAGTTCGCTGGTCAGGCTATCCAGCGGCAAACCGCGCTGCACCATCAGCACCAGCGTGTGAAACCACAGATCCGCGACTTCGTGAACCAGATCGGCATCATCCGGGTTCTTCGCGGCAATCAGGGTTTCGGCGGCTTCCTCGCCGACCTTCTTCAGGATCGCATCCGTGCCCCTGGCATACAGGCTGGCAACGTACGAACTGCCCGAATCCGCGGATTTCCGCTCCTCAAGCACTCGGTACAGCTCAGCAAGAATGTCGCCGGGGGAGGTCAATGATGCAGTCCTGAGGTTGCGATCAAAAGACAGTGTACGCCTAGCAAAATCTGCAGGCGGGCTACAGGCGGATACAGACGCCCTGATCCGCCAGATAACGCTTGGCCTGACCGACCGTGAACGTACCCTGATGGAAAATGCTTGCGGCCAGCACCGCATCGGCACCTCCTTTGACCAGGCCATCATGCAGATGTTCCAGCGAGCCCACGCCACCCGAGGCAATGACCGGCACTGTCACGGCATCGGTGATCGCGCGCAGCAGCTCGACGTCATACCCGGCCTTGGTGCCGTCACGGTCCATGCTGGTAACCAGCAGCTCGCCGGCACCGTGCCTGACCATGTTCTGCGCCCATTCGATGGCGTCGAGGCCGGTGGCCTTGCGGCCGCCGTGGGTGAAGATTTCCCAGCGCGGGGCTTCGTCGGACTGACCCTTGCGGCCGAGCACGCCCTTCTTGACGGCGCGCTTGGCGTCGATCGCAACGACGATGCACTGCACGCCGTAGCGGTCGCCGGCTTCGGTGACGAATTTCGGATTCTCGACGGCGGCGGTGTTGATGCTGACCTTGTCGGCACCAGCGGACAGCAGCGCGCGGACATCGGCGCAGGTGCGCACACCGCCGCCGACGGTCAGCGGAATGTAGATCTCCCGTGCGACCTGCTCGACGGTCTGGAATAGCGTCGGCCGGTCCTGCGCGCTGGCGGTGATGTCGAGAAAGATCAGCTCGTCGGCGCCCTGATAGTCGTACTTGCGCGCGACTTCGACCGGATCGCCGGCGTCCTGGATGTCCTCGAACTTGACGCCTTTGACGACGCGGCCGCGGTCGATGTCCAGGCAGGGGATGATGCGTTTGGCGAGCATGAGGGGTACCGATTGAAGGCTGGATCAACCTGAACAGCGTCCGGAATCCGGGTGCCGCGATTGACCGGTTTAACCCAGCGCGATCTTGTTCGCGGCCTTGAAGTCGAGGTCGCCCTGATACAGCGCGCGACCGATGACGGCACCCGCGACACCTTCGCTCTCGAGTTCCTTGAGCTTGTGGATGTCGTCGAGCGAGCTGACGCCGCCCGAGGCAATGACCGGTGTCTTGAGTGCGCGCGCAAGGTTGCGCGTGGACTCGACACTGAAGCCCTGCATCATGCCGTCCTTGGCGATATCGGTGTAGATGATCGCTTCGACACCGTCGCGCTCGCAGTGCAGCGCGGTTTCGATGACGTCATGGCCGGTCAGCTTGGCCCAGCCGTTGAGCGCAACACGCCCGTCCTTGGCGTCGAGGCCGACGATGATGTGGCGCGGGAATTCCAGGCAGAGGTCGTGCAGGAAGTGTGGCGCGTTGACCGCCTTGGTGCCGATGATCACGTACTGCACGCCAGCATTGAGATAGCGTTGCACGGTCTCTTCGTCGCGGATGCCACCGCCGACCTGAACCGGCACCTTGACCGCGGCGGCAATCGCCTCGACCACCGCGATGTTGACCGGCTGGCCTTTGATCGCGCCGTCGAGATCGACGATGTGGATGCGCGAAGCACCCTCGTCGGCCCAACGCTTGGCCACGGTGACGGGGTCATCCGAAAACACGGTGACGTCGTCCATCCGGCCCTGGCGCAAACGCACGCACTGGCCGCCTTTGAGATCAATTGCGGGGATCAACAGCATGGGATTAGGTCAGGTGGAGATGCGATCTGGTGCGAGCAACGGCCCGAGTGTGTGGGCCAGTCCGGTAGGTGTAGTGGGGCTGGATAGTCCTGACGTTGTCTGAACTGTGCCCAATTCAATCGACGCTGGCAAGCCGGGCGAACATGCGCAATCGGGCGCCTATGGCGACCACTGCGTGAAGTTCGCCAGCAGCATCATGCCGACGTTCTGCGATTTTTCCGGGTGAAACTGCACGGCGGCGATGTTGTCGCGGGCGACCGCGCAGGCGAACTCGCGCCCGTAATCCGTCATGCCCAGCACATGCTCCGGCACAGTCGGTGCTGCGTAATAGCTGTGCACGAAGTACACCCAGGACTCGTCGGGAATGCCGTCCCACAGCGGATGCGCACGCATCTGGCGCACGCGGTTCCAGCCCATGTGCGGCACCTTGAGCCGCGCGCCTGGGGAATCGGTTGCCGCCGCCGCCGGGAACCGCAGCAC
>JALYJV010000508.1 GCA_030775105.1 Pseudomonadota bacterium
GACCCCGTCCCGCCGGTGGACCACGAGCTGATCGGTGACGAGGACATCACTGCCCTCAAGACCAAGGTCCTCGAGTCGGGACTGTCGATCTCTGAGTTGGTCGCCACCGCCTGGGCCTCGGCGGCCAGCTTCCGCGGCACCGACATGCGCGGCGGTGCCAACGGTGCGCGCCTGCGTCTGGCGCCGCAGAAGGACTGGCCGGTCAATCAGCCCGCGGAACTGGCCAAGGTGCTGCCGGTGCTTGAGGGTGTGCAGAAGCGCTTCAACGACTCGGCCAAGGGCGGCAAGAAAGTCTCGCTCGCCGACGTGATCGTGCTCGGTGGTGCTGCTGCCGTCGAGAAGGCCGCCGCCGCGGGCGGTCACAAGGTCAAGGTGCCGTTCACGCCGGGCCGCACCGATGCCGCGCACGAGATGACCGACGTCGAGGCGTTCGCCTTCCTCGAGCCGACTGCCGATGGCTTCCGCAACTATCTCGCGAAGGACAACCCGCAGGCGCCGGCCGAGGCGCTCGTTGAACGGGCGTCACTGCTGAACCTCACCGTGCCGGAGATGACCGTGCTGGTCGGCGGACTGCGCGTGCTCAAGGCCAATGCCGGCGGCAGTGCGCACGGCGTCTTCACCAACCGTCCCGAACAGCTCAGCAATGACTTCTTCGTCAATCTCGTCGACATGTCCGTCGCCTGGAAGAAGTCCGACGCTGAAGGCGTCTACGAAGGCCGCGAACGCAGCAGCGGCAAGCTGAAGTGGACCGCCACGCCGGTCGACCTGGTCTTCGGTGCCAACACCGAATTGCGCGCGGTGTCGGAGTTCTACGCGTCGGCCGATGCGCAGGACAAATTCGTCAAGGACTTCGTCGCCGCCTGGGCCAAGGTGATGAACCTGGACCGCTTCGATCTGACCTGAGCCGGGCAGGCCGGGGCGGCTCCGCCCCGGTCCGGTCGTCCGAAAAGGCGCTGCCAGCTCCGGCAGCGCCTTTTTCTTGTGTATTCGGCAACGGCTGACTGCCGGGCGTCGCGGAGTTCCAGTATCATCGCCGCCGTTTGCCCCTCAGTTGTCTCACCGCAGGTAATCGCCGTGGAAATCTCGCTCGCCCAGCGCGTAGGCCGCATCAAGCCTTCGCCGACTCTTGCCGTCACCGCCAAGGCCGCCGAACTCAAGGCCCAGGGTCATGACGTTCTTTCGCTGGGTGCCGGCGAGCCGGACTTCGATACGCCGCAGCACATCAAGGATGCTGCGATCGACGCGCTGAACAAGGGCCAGACCAAGTACACCCCGGTCGGCGGCACGCCGGCACTGAAGAAGGCCATCGCCGACAAGATGGCGCGCGACAACGGCCTCGACTACAAGCCGAACCAGATTCTTGCCGCCACCGGCGGCAAGCAGTCCTGCTACAACCTGTGCCAGGCGCTGCTGAACCCAGGCGATGAAGTCATCGTGCCCGCGCCGTACTGGGTCAGCTACCCCGACATGGTGCTGCTCGCCGACGCCACGCCGGTGTTCATCCACACCACCGCCGAACAGCGCTTCAAGATCACGCCGGCCCAGCTGGAGCGCGCGATCACCCCGCGCACCCGCCTGATCTGGCTCAACTCGCCGTCCAACCCGTCGGGCATGGCCTACACCAAGGTCGAGCTGATCGCGCTCGGCGAAGTGCTGCGCAAGCATCCGCAGATCGTCATCGCCTCCGATGACATGTACGAAAAGATCCTGTGGAGCGCCGAGCCGTTCTGCAACATCATCAACGCCTGCCCGGATCTGTACGACCGCACGGTGATCATCCACGCCGTGTCGAAGACCTATTCGATGACTGGCTGGCGTCTTGGCTGGTCGTGCGGCCCGGCGCGTATCACCACCGCGATGGCCGATATCCAGTCGCAGTCGACGTCCAACCCGAACTCCATCGCGCAGGTTGCGGCCGCTGCAGCGCTCAACAGCGACCAGACCTGCGTCACCGAGATGGTCAAGGCCTTCAAGGCCCGTCACGACGCGCTCGTCGCAGACCTCAACGCCGTGCCCGGCGTCCGCTGCCTCGCCGGTGACGGCACGTTCTACGCATTCCCGAACGTCGAAGGCCTGATGGAGAAGCTCGGCTGCGCGGACGACCTCGCGCTGTCCGACCTGCTGCTGCAGAAAGCGCTGGTCGCCGTCGTGCCGGGCTCTGCCTTCGGCGCGCCGGGCCATCTGCGCCTGTCTTTCGCCACCAGCGACAAGGTGCTGAAGGGCAGCGTCGAGCGGATTCGCAAGCTGGTCACGGGCTGATCTGACATCGATTCAGGGCAATTCGCAGAAACGCATTGCACCTGCGGGGTCAGATCACTACAATTCGCGTCCTTCGACTGTTCCGCGATAGCTCAGTCGGTAGAGCAGCTGACTGTTAATCAGCGGGTCGTTGGTTCGAGTCCAACTCGCGGAGCCAAGAAATCTTCCGGTAGATGCCGGACCGGTACGAAAACCCTTCAGAAATGAAGGGTTTTTTGTTGCCCGTCGTCCCGACTGTTCCAGCCCATACCCATGGAATCTGCCCCCAAACGGGGGCATGATTGGGGGCATCGGTAGGATCCGTGGGGGCAGGACATGCTGGCAGATATTTCGATCAGGCGAGCCAAGTCGGAAGCCAAACCGTACAAGCTTGCTGACGGTGGGGGGCTATACCTTGAGGTTTTCCCGAACGGATCGAAGCTCTGGCGCCTGAAATACCGCCGGATCGATGGCAAGGAAACGCGAATCTCCTTGGGGGCATACCCTGAAGTTCCTGCGCCCAAAGCCCGTCAGAAGCGCGATGAGATCAAGCTGCGCCGTAAGGAACATGGCATTGACCC
The DNA here is from genome assembly GCA_030775105.1 of Pseudomonadota bacterium. Lineage (GTDB taxonomy): Bacteria > Pseudomonadota > Gammaproteobacteria > Nevskiales > Nevskiaceae > Solimonas. Next base: position 2,820 of record JALYJV010000508.1, read on the forward strand.
AGCAGTTGAACGAAGGCTGGAGCGGCTAAAGGCCAAGCATGCTGCGGCTGATTCCTTTGAAGCTGTGGCCCGCGAGTGGCACAAGAAGCAGAAGCCGAAATGGCGTGATACCCATTCAGACAAGATCATCCGCTGGCTTGAGGCAGACATCTTTCCCTGGATGGGCGCGCGACCGACTAAGGAAATCGCCGCGCAGGAGCTTCTCGCTGTCCTGCGTCGAGTCGAAGGCCGCGGAGCGGTGGAGAAGGCGCACCGTGCGCGAAACATCTGCAGCCAGATATTTCGCTATGCAGTAGCAACTGGCCGCGCTGAAACCGACCCTGCGTCGGCACTACGCGGCGCGCTCGCTCCAGTTAAGACCACCCATCACGCCAGCTTGATCGAGCCGACTGCTGTTGGGGCGTTGCTGCGCGCGATCGACGGCTACAACGGCACACTCGTATCTCGCTGTGCGTTACAGCTTGCGCCGCTGGTCTTCGTCAGGCCCGGAGAGCTTCGTCAAGCTGAGTGGGCAGAGATCGATCTCGACGGGTCTGAATGGCGCATTCCCGGCGAGAAAATGAAGATGGGTGATCCACATATCGTCCCTCTGTCGCAGCAAGCCCTAGCTGTGCTGAGGGAGATTCATCCACTTACTGGGAAAGGGCGGTACGTTTTTCCCGGAGAACGTAGCCGTGCGCGTCCAATGAGTGAGAACACCGTTAACGCGGCGTTACGTCGGCTGGGATATACGACGGACCAGATGACCGGACATGGCTTCCGAAGTATGGCTTCCACGCTGCTACATGAGCGGAACTGGAACCATCAGGTTATTGAGCGGCAGCTGGCACACGCAGATCGAAACTCAGTGAGTGCTGCATACAACTACGCAGAACACCTCCCCGAGCGTCGAAGAATGATGCAGGAGTGGGCGGATTACCTCGATGTATTACAAAGAGGTAGCAAGGTCTCAGCCGTTACTTTCGGAAAGGTGGCTTGATGAATTACGTCCCGCTGACGTTGAGGCTGTCTGGATTTTGGGACAGTGTTCGCGCGGACCTGCCCGAATCCATTCAATCCGTAGTGCATGAACATTTCCGAGCGCCGCCCTGGGATGTCTTGTCGCCGGAACAGCGGCGCGCTGCGGCAGAGCAATACGATTACCGGAACGATCCGAAGTACGAAGCTGTTACCTATTTCGAACTGTCGCAACTGGCCGACGATCTAGTCCTGTGGATTGGAGAAGCGAGGCAGCAGTCAGAGCACTCGGCGGCACTTAAGCTTAGTGATATCGCCGGCCGTATTGATCGGATATTGAGTGTCGATCGCGAGCGAGTAGGGGCCGACATTCAGGCATTGCGGCGCTCCCATGAGAATCCTGCTGGCGACGGTGTGGCACGAGGGCAGGGTGCGAG
>JALYJV010000509.1 GCA_030775105.1 Pseudomonadota bacterium
ATGCGATAGACGAAGCTGCGTGGACTACAACGTGTTGCTGCTGACGCCAGATTGACCAGCGTGCTCATGAATGATGCGGGGCATTCTGTCAACGGGCAGATGGATCATACCCGGTCGGCAGCTACACGGTAGCCTGCTCCCGGCTATTGAGCCCTGCAGAGGCGACGGAGCCAGTGCGAGTGGCGGACGGTATCCCGATCCGCTGACGGAGTGAGACTTATCATTGCCCGTGCCAGCAACTGGCATGCGAGGGGAAACGATGTCGAATCGAATGGGTGCGCGCGGCCTCCACGGACTTGCCTGCGTCGTCGTCGCGATGCTCGTCAGCGCCTGCGGCACGTCCGACACGCGCTCCGTCGGCCTCGGTCCGAGCCGGTGTGGCGATGTGGCACTCAGACCCTGGTGTGACACGAACCTGACGCCTGCGGTTCGCACTGAACTGCTGCTCGGCGAGATGAGTCTCCTGCAGAAGCTCAGCCTGCTCGCCGGCGACAGCATCATCGCGCCGGCAACCGGGGATCCTTACGTCGGTATCAGCGAAGGTCTGCCGGAACTGGGCGTGCCTGACCTGCGCATGTCCGACGGTCCGGTCGGTGTGCGCGGCAGCGCCGCCACCGCGTTCCCGACGCCGCTGTCGCTGGCCTCCAGTTTCGATCCCGGGCTGTCACACCGCACCGGCAGGGCGGTTGCCAACGAAGTGCGGCACAAGGGCAACGATCTGTTGCATGCGCCGGTGCTCGACATCATGCGCAATCCGCTCGCCGGTCGTACCTTCGAGACCTACGGTGAGGATCCCTATCTGGCCGAGCGTCTAGGCGTCGAGTGGATCCGCGGCGCGCAGACTGAAGGCGTGATGGCCAACGTCAAGCATTACGCAATGAACACGCAGGAAGGGCAGATCGGCCTGCCGCCGATCACGTCGCTGATCGGCGGCCGTCAGCTCATCAATCACGTCATCGACGAGCGTTCGTTGCGCGAAATGCATCTGTATCCCTTCGAGGCTGCTGTGCGCGAGGCGGATGTCGCCTCGTTCATGTGCGCATACGGGTTCGTCAACGGCGCTGCCGCCTGCGGCAGCGATTTCCTGCTGCAGCAGGTGCTGCGCGACGAATGGGGGTTCGACGGCTTCGTCGTGTCCGACTACGTGCTCGCGGTGAAGGACACGGTCCTGTCCGTCAACAACGGCACCGAGATCGAGATGCCGCTTGGGATGTTTTACACGCCGGTGCTGTTGCAGGTCGCGGTGCTCTCAGGACTCGTCTCGCAGGAAACGGTGGACATCCGCGTCGGCAATATCCTGCGCACGCTGTTTCGTTTCGGCTTCTTCGACCGCGCCGACTATGTACGCAACGATGACGCGGTCGATGTCGCGGCGCATCAGGCCGTGGCGCGCGAAACCGCGGAACAGGGCGCGGTGTTGTTGCTGAACGATGGCACGCTGCCGCTGTCTGCAGATTCATTGGCACGCATCGCCGTCTTCGGTGCATCTGCCACCGAGCGCCCGAGCGGCGGCGGTTCTTCAGCGGTGATCCCGCGGCGTTTCGTCTCGCCGCTCGATGGCATCACCGCTCGCGCGCCGAATGCCGAAATCGTGCACGACCCCGGTACCGATGCCGCGCTTGCTGCAGAGCTGGCTTCGACAGCGGACGTGGCCATCGTCTTCGTGACCGACCAGGCCAGCGAAGGTGTCGACAAGACCTGTCTGTCGCTCGATTGCCCGGCGCTGCCGCTGTCCGTGCTCGTGCCCGCGCTGCCCGAACTCGGTGGCAAGCCGCAGGATGCGCTGATCGAAAGCGTTGCAGCCGCGAACCCGAGGACGATTGTGGTTCTGCAGACGGCCGGCCCGGTCCTGACGCCGTGGCGCGACCGGCTCGCCGCGCTGCTCGAAGTCTGGTATCCCGGTCAGGAAGCGGGCGATGCGATTGCGCGCGTGCTGTTCGGCGACACGGATCCCGGCGGACGCCTGCCGGTGACGTTCCCGGACGCCGAGATGGACACCCCGACCGCAGGCAGCCCGCTGCAGTATCCAGGCGTCGCCAATCAGGTGCTCTACCCCGAGGGCATCTTCACCGGCTATCGCTGGTATGACGACCGCGAAGTCGAACCCGCGTTCCCCTTTGGCTACGGCCTGTCATACACGCAGTTCGAGTACAGCGGTCTGCAGCTGCAGCTTCAGGGGTCACAGATCGTCGCCAGCTTGAGCGTGCGCAATGCCGGCAGCCGAGGCGGCTGGGCAACACCGCAGTTGTATCTCAGCCTGCCCGCCCCTTCGGATGCCGTACCGCAACCCCCGCGCGTGCTGAAAGGATTCTCCAAGCACTGGCTTGACGCCGGTGCCTCTACGCTGACGACATTCACGCTGGGCGAACGGGCGCTTTCGTACTGGGACGTGGGCAGCGGCGTCTGGAAGATCGCCGATGGCTGCTATTCCGCCGAAGCCGGTGCTCATTCGCGTGAGCTGCCCTTGAAGCTGACGTTCATGCGGTCTGACGCGCAGCTTGTCGTCGGTGAATGCGTGCGCTGAACATCGGTTCGCAAGCGCGAGAACGCAGCAGCAGATGAACCGGCAAGGCTGTTTGCCTGCGTTGGCGCGTTTTCCTAGACGCAACACCGAGGCCGACATCGTTCACTGAACGCGGTTCAGATGGCGCCGGAAATCACCGCATGCCTGGATGCATCGACTCGATTCGGGTATGGTTTGTGCTGGCGCACACCCTTCGGCATTTCTGCCTTCGACGCCAGATCTGAGCCAGTTTTCCTGGCCCATCGCGCGCTTGTCCTGTTCAAGCGCAATCCGCGGCCCGCATGAAGGGCAATTCCCGGCTTCAAGCGGCACCTTCGCGCCCGGCGCGAACGACGATATTCGTAGTTGATGTTGCGCCTTGCATCGGGCGCGCTGATCACGGATCGGGCTCCGGAGTGTCGTGAGCTTCGCTTTCGTCAGCCATTGACCGGAAAACAGTGGGGATCCTGTTCCAATGCTTCTGGCAACTGACCTTGACGGCACTTTTCTCGGCGGCAGCGCCACCGACCGCCACCAGCTCTACCAGCTGATCGCCCGGCATCCGGACATCAAGCTGGCCTACGTCACCGGCCGCGGTCTTGAAACCGTGCTGCCGCTACTCTCCGATCCGTCCCTGCCGCAACCCGACTACATCATCTGTGATGTCGGCGCGTCGGTCGTTGACGGCGCCACGCTTCAGGCGATTCAACCGCTGCAATCGGAGATCGCCGGTCGCTGGCCAGGCGAGCAATTGGTCGCTGGGGCGTTCAGCCGCTTCCATGAGCTCGTGCGTCAGGCCACGCCGCAGCAGCGCCGGTGCAGCTACTTCTGCGACGAAGAAGTGATCACGGGCGAGATGCACAGCGTCGCTGCTGGTCTTGAATGTGACCTGTTGTTCTCGGCTGCCAAGTACCTCGACGTCCTGCCGAAAGGCGTCAACAAGGGCGCTACGCTGGTTGCGCTTGTTGATGCACTGCTGCAGGCCGCTCAGCGCGGGGTTGATCTGATTGACGTTCATTTCGTGGAGTCGTTCGGGGTTGTCAAAAATAGCGCCGGTCCGGGGGCCGAAACCGGCGCAGTGGTGCGGAGCCTGAATTGCAGCCTGGGGCTCAGCCTTCGAGGATCGCAGTGGCGCCGAGGCCGCCGGCGGCGCAGATCGAGATCAGCGTGCGACCGGATTTGCCGGTCTTCGCGCGATGCAGCGCGAGTTGTTTTGCTGCACCGGCGAGCACACGCGCGCCGGTTGCGGCGAACGGATGACCGAGGCCGACGGAGCCGCCGTTGACGTTGAGGCGGCTGCGATCGATAGCACCGAGCGCGCCCGCCAGGTCGAGCTTGTTACGGCAGTAGTCGTCATTTTCCCAGGCCGCGAGCGTGCACAGCACCTGCCCGGAGAACGCTTCGTGGATTTCGTAGTAGTCGAAGTCCTGCAGCGTCAGGCCATTGCGCGCGAGCAGACGCGGTACTGCATGCGCCGGCGCCATCAGCAGGCCTTCGGCATCCGGACCGAAGAAGTCCACCGCTGCGGTTTCCGCATCGACGAGCCAGGCCAGCGGTGTGTGCCCATGCTCTGCAGCCCAGGCTTCGGATGACAGCAGCAGCGCCGCGGCGCCATCGGTCAGCGGTGTGGAGTTGCCTGCAGTCAGCGTGCCCCTGCCGGAACTCTTGTCGAAGGCCGGTGCCAGGCGTGCGAGTTTCTCGATCGACGTGTCGGCGCGCAGGTTGTTGTCGCGCTCAAGGCCGCGGAACGGTACCAGCATGTCGGCATAGAAACCGTCCTTGTACGCGCGCGCTGCATTGAGATGACTCGCGAGCGCGAGCTGATCCTGCGCCTCGCGCGTGATTCCCCATTGCTTGACCATCACTTCGCAGTGCTCACCCATGCTCATGCCGGTGCGGCGTTCGTTCACGTTCGGCACCGAGGGCTTGAACATCGCCGGGCGCAGCCGGGCGAGCAACGAGAACTTCTCGCCATTGGTCTTGCTGCGGTTCAGGCGCAGGATCAGCTTGCGCAGCGAGTCCTGCAGAGACACCGGCGCATCGGAAGATGAATCGACGCCGCCGGCGATGCCGGATTCGATCTGGCCGGTCGCGATCTTGTTGCCAACCAGGATCGCGGTTTCCAGTGACGTCGCGCAGGCCTGCTGCACGTCATACGCCGGTGTCTGCGGCGAGAGTCCGCTGTCGAGCGCGGCTTCGCGGCTGATGTTGGCATCGCGCGAATGCTTGAGCACCGCCCCGGTGGCGACTTCGCCGAGGCGCTGGCCTTCGAGCTTGAAACTGGCAACCAAGCCGCGCAGTGCCGCGGTCAGCATCTCGATGTTGCTCGATTCGGCGTAGGCCGTGTTCTGGCGTGCGAAGGGAATGCGCGCACCGCCGAGTATCGCGACACGTTTGAGCGTTTTCATGACATCACTCCAGTACTGATGCGTTAATGGCTGACCGCGTGCTTGTAACGCGTCGCCGCCTGGTTGCGGGACAGATTCGGGCCGAGCTTGAGACGGGCCGCGGTCGCGGTAACCCAATCTTCGGCATCCGGCAGTGACGGGATCGTGACGGTCTCACCCTGATCGAAGCCGGCGAGCGCGGCGTCAACCATTTCATCGACGTCCATCAGCATGTCCTGCGGCATGGCGTTGAGGTCGGTACCGGCGCGGCCCCAGATCTCGGTGCGCGTTGCACCCGGCAGTACCGCCTGTACACGCACGCCTTTGCCGCCGACTTCCTGCTGCAGCTTCAGGCTCAGGTTCAGCAGATAGGCCTTGGTGCCGCTGTAGGCGCCGTTGAACATCTCTGGCGCCAGCGCGAGCACCGAGCTGATGTTGATCAGCGCGCCGTGACCCCGCGCGACAAACCCCGGCAGGACTGCGCGGGCGAGACGCGAAGGCGCGAGCACGTTGAGGCTGATCATGGTTTCGAGCTGATCCGGATCGGCGTCGACCAGTTCACCGCTCATCGCGACGCCGGCGTTGTTGACCAGCAGCGTGATGCGCGGATCGGTCAGCAGGCGCTGCTCGACGCGGGCGAGATCGGCACGGACGGTCAGGTCGGCGACGACATAGTCGGCATCGACGCCGTAGTTGTTCCTGAGCTTCGCGGCCAGCTGTTCGAGCTTGCTGCGATCGCGCGCAACCAGGACGACGTCGTAGCCGCGGCGGGCGAGGCGGTCGGCATAGGTCGCGCCGATGCCGGTCGATGCGCCGGTGATCAGGGCGGTGCCTTGGGAACGTTGCTGGGGTTTCTGCTGAGTCATGGCGTGCTCCGCTGCTTCATTCTTATCTGTGGTCTGGGTCATCAGGGCCTTGGTCTTATTCATGATGACCGTCATGAATGGTAATATGATGCTCATCATGTATAATGTCAAGCCATCGGAAGGCCGGATTCGGCGGCCGAGGCGAGGAGAGCTCAGAACATGAAAGTCAGCAGAGAACAGGCAACGGAGAACCGCGGCAAGATCCTGACCGCGGCGGCCAAGCTGTTCCGTCAGCATGGGTTCGAGGGCATCAGCGTTGCTGATCTGATGAAGAAAGCCGGCCTGACCCATGGCGGCTTCTACGGCCATTTCAGCTCCAAGGAAGAGCTGATGGCGCAGGCCTGCACGCAGGCCTTCAGTGAAACACTCAAGGTCTGGAAAGCCGCGCTGGCCGGCAACAGCCCCAATGCGATCGGCGAATTCGCAAGAACCTATCTGACCGTGAAGCACCGTGATTTGCCGGGCAGCGGCTGTGCCGCGTCGGCGCTGGCGGTCGATGCCTCACGGCAGGGGCCGCTGGTGCGCGAGGCGCTGACGACCGGCGTGCGCGAGCACCTCGACATCATTGCGCAGATGTCAGCGGGCAAGACCGCCGCCGCGCGACGCGACAAGGCAATGACAACCTACGCCGCCCTCATCGGCGCACTGGTGCTGTCGCGCGCCGTCGACGACGAGAAACTGTCGGAAGGTTTCCTGCGTGCGGTGCGGGAATCGGTGTCGAAGCCTGCGTAAGGGCGATCGCCACGCCGCCTTCAGTCAAGAATGCGGTTGCGGATGACGCCGAGGTAGTCGGCGCGGATAGCGACATCCTCGCCCGGTTGCAGATAGAGCCAGCTGGCCCACAGGTTATGCGGCTTGAAGATCACGCCGGCCGGCGTGCCGGAAAAGATCACGGTGCCGGCAGTAATCCGCTTCGGCTGCGGCAGCAGGGCGACCGTGCCGTCGCCGCGATGGAAGGACCAGTCGGCGCGGGCAAAGAACTGTTGGAGCTGCTGTGCCGGATTCCACACCATGTCGGCGGCGATGCCGTCCTGGCGCAGCAGGCCATTGCGCCATAGCTGCAGACGCAGCTGAGGATAGAAGGCCGCGAGATCGCGCGGAATCACCAGCAGCGGGCCGAGCACCGAGAAACCATCGCGGCTCTTGCCGTCGACGAAGCCACTGGTGCCCATTTCGCTGCCGCGCTTGAAGTTGCGCACCAGTGCCCAGCGGTCGGTCAGCTCGTTGCACAGCACCAGGCCCATGCGCGCCGGCGCCGGGGTCGGGCCATCGAGATCCTCCAGCACGACCAGGCCCAGTTCCGCCTCGTAGTCGAGACGCGCCGATGTGCCTTTCGGCACGGCGATGTCGTGACGCGTCGGCGCCGCGATCTTCGGAAACAGGAAGGGCTGTTCTTCGAGGCCGGCTTCGCGCGCGTGCTCACGATAGTTGGTGCCGATCGCCAGGTTGTGCGCTGGTGCCAGCAGAGGCAGCTCCAGCGCGCTGACTGCGACACTGATTCGGGGTGCCGTCGCTGCTCCGGCGAGTGCGTCGTAACCGAGTGCCGCATAGGTGCGCAGCGGATCGTCATGGTCGAGCGCAAATTGCGCAGTCAGGTCAACCGCATCGACCTTGTTCTCCGCATAGCGCAGCACCAGCAGCAGGCGGCCTGCGCTACGCGCGAAGCTCAGCGCCTGTTCCGGAGGCGCAATGGAGACTTCCCGCAGGGCCGCTGGATCGAGCGCGCTGTCGTAGGGCGAGCGCGACAGCCACAGGCTGCTGGCCAGTGCCACCGCCACCAGCAGCAAGGCGATCCCCAGGAAGCGGCTCATGGTCGCGGTCCCTACCAAGGGGCCTTCTGCCAATGCGTGACGTAGCACTCGCCGTCGAGGCAGATCATCGGATCGCGATTCTTCGGATGATTGCGCAGCTGCAGCGGGTAGGTGACGGTTCCGCCGTTGCTCGATTGCGCGGTCAGGCTGTCTGCGGTTGCGGACCAGCGCCCCTGATCGTCACTCGATGAACTGGTGCCGCCCCACAAGCCCGAGTTTCCGCTGCTGTAGGCGCTGCTGCTGCTTTCGCTGTGATAGCTGTACGTGCCGTTGGCGCGCAGCTCGAAACACTTCTCGCTCTGGCTGCCGCCGCCCATGTTGGCGCTGAAGCTGCCGAGATAACACCACTTGCCGGCCAGTTCTGGCCTGACCCCGGTTGCGGAGCTCGGCGCGGCTTGCGGTTTCGCCGCCGCGGCCCCTGCTCCGGCCACCGCCGCTTTGCCGCGTTCGAGCGTGACCGGTCCGGCCAGATCACCACCTGCCACCGTCATCCGGTTGCCGTCGACACTGAAGCTGTAGGCCTGCACTTCGCCGTCGCTTTCAAGGAACAGCATGCCGAGCTGCACCTGCCAGCTCAGCGCTGCGCCGTTGAAGGCGCCTTTGCCCTCGCCGCGCAGTTCCAGAACCGCGGCCTCGCCATTGACCGTTCCGCGCCACGTGCCTTTGAGGTCTGCTGCGATTGCAGCAAACGAAACGATCGAGAGCAGCAAGCCGGACAGCGCGGCGGTGATCTGATGCCGGTTCATTACGATCTTCCCCGAGACGGACATTCCCATGTCCGATTGATACGCCCTTTGCTGGACTTCAGGCAACTGGGTAAAGACACCGATGCGCGTTGCTGGAACGCAGCCAGTCAAGCAAGCTTACGGAAGGGGACTCGCCGGGCTTGAACGGGGTTCGTCAATACGATTCGTGGTCTCAGGGGGAAAGCATGAGCGACAACCAGTTCGAGTACCGGATCGAAGGTTCGGATCTTCAGTTCGTGCAGCTGACGCTGGCGCCCGGCGCCAAAGCCGTCGGGGAGCCGGGATCGATGATGTACATGGACGAAGCGATACAGATGGACACGGTGCTCGGCGACGGGGCCGACGAAGGCTTCTTCGCGCGCATCGGCGGGGCGTTCAAGCGCATGTTCACCGGCGAGAGCATGTTCTCGACGCTGTTCATCAACCCGACAAACCAGCCGCTGCGAGTGGCGTTCGCCGCACCATCACCCGGCAAGATCGTCCCGATCGATCTTGAGGAAAACGGGGGCGCGATCATCTGCCAGAAAGGCGCATTCCTCGGCGGTACGCAGGGAGTGCGCGTCGGCGTCGCTTTCAAGAAACGTCTTCGCGTTGGCTTCTTCGGTGGCGAGGGCTTCATCATGCAGAAGCTCACCGGCAGCGGCATTGCGTTCATACACGCCAGCGGCACGCTCAGCGAGCAGACCCTGGGTCCCGGCGATTCATTGAAGGTGGATACCGGCTGCCTGGCGGCACTGCAGACCTCAGCGACCTACGACATCCGCTATGTCGGCAAGGTGAAGACGGCACTGTTCGGCGGAGAAGGATTGTTTTTCGCGCACCTCAAGGGCCCTGGTCAGGTGTGGCTGCAGTCGCTGCCGGTCCAGCGACTGGCCCGCGGCCTGTTCGCACACGCGCTCAGCGGACGCAATCGTTCGCCGCTCGGCCGCATCTATCTGCTGTTGATTGTCATCTTCGCGCTGTTCACGCTGTTTGCCGATCTCGGCACCCAACCCTGAGCGGCTTGATCGGGCAACGCGTGTGCAGACTGTGATGCAGCCAGAGATCCGGGTGCGTGTCCGCTCGCCCAGCCTGCACAAAGCAGGCGTGGTTGGCGCGTTGCGCTTTGTTGGCGAAAGCCTGCTGATCAAGGGCGGCGTGTCACTGCGCGTGGGCGCCGCCCAGGTTTCGGTAACGGTTGGCGGATTCGATGACGATCTCCTGTTTCTCAGCTGGCAGGACGCCGAGGGTAGCTGGTCGGCATCGCCCGTCGACGCTGCTGCGCAGCAAGCCTTGCTTGAGCACTGCCCGGCCGCGCTGTCGTCGCAGATGAAGCTGGCGCGCAAGAAGATCGACGTGCAGCACTTCAAGTGGAACGCGGTGTTGACGGTCGTTGGCATGCTGGTTCTGACCGTGGTCCTGACCCTCTGGCAGCTTGATCGCGTGGAGCGCTGGCTTGCCGGTCAGGTATCGCTAGCTACCGAAAAGCGCCTCGGCCAGATGGGCCTCGAAAGCCTGAAGAGCGAGGGCGATCTTGATCAGGAGAGCGCTGCAGCTAAGGCAGTCAGCGAGCTCGGCGCGCGGCTGACCCAAAGCTCGCGCTACGAATACCAGTGGTACATCAAGAACGACGACAGCATCAATGCGTTCGCGATGCCCGGCGGTATCGTCGTCGTGCACAGCGGGCTCATCGCCAATGCCGAAACACCGGAGCAGCTGGCCGGTGTACTCGCGCACGAGGTGCAGCACGTCGAGCAGCGTCATTCGTTGCAGCACCTGATCCACGCCGGCGGATTGGCCGCCGTGCTGGCGGTGACGATGGGCGATGTCAACGGGATCGCGGCCGTGCTGCTGCATTCAGCCGGTACCACGCGACACAGTCGTGAACTGGAGGCCCAGGCGGATGCCGATGGTGTCAGCGCCCTCATCGCCGCAGGGATCCCGCCGCAGGGAATGACGGAGTTCTTTGCAAAGCTGATGAAACAGGACAAGGACAGGCAGGGTCCGGCGATGATCCAGTTTCTTTCGAGCCACCCCGCCACCGAAGCGCGGCTGGCGACCATCCAGCAGCATATCGAAGCGAATCCGTGTCAGTGCGCGCCGCTGAGCATTGACTGGACTGCGGTGCAGGCCAGCATCAAGGAAAACAGAAGTTCAGCCGACTGAATCCGGCTGCAGTGCCCGCTGCAGGATCAGCAGGCGCAGATCGAACTCGATCTGGTGGTAGTCCGGCAGCATGTGCCGGCACAGCTTGTAGAACGCCTTGTTGTGCTCGCGCTCGCGCAGATGCGCGAGTTCGTGGACGACGACCATTTCGAGGAACTCCGGCGCGGTGCTCTTGAACAGGCTCGCGATGCGGATCTCGGCCTTGGCCTTGAGACGACCACCCTGCACGCGCGATACCGCGGTGTGCAGGCCGAGCACGTTCTGGATCACGTTCATCTTGCTCTGCCACTGCACCTTGTGCAGCGTTGCAGAGCTGCGCAGGTGCGCCTGCTTCAGCTCCAGCGTGTACGCGTAGAGCGCGGCGTCGGTCTGAATGCTGTGACGCTCGGGATATTTCTTCTGTAGATGTTCGCTCAGCCGGCCCTGTTCGATCAGTTGTGCAACCTGCGCCCTGACCGGCGTCGGATACGGGCCGATATAGCGCGCGATCTGGCGCTCGATGTCAGAATTCGGCATGAATGGTATGCAACTGCAGACGGGATGATTGCGGCATGAGCGACAGAGTATCCGACAGCGACTTCCGGGCCGGTGTCTATCGGCACTTCAAGGGGCGCATGTATCTCGCCCTAGGCCTGGCACGCGACGACGAAACCGACGAAGTCATGGTCGTGTACGTCCGGCTCTACGAGCGCAATGGCTATCCGATGTCGGTGCGTCGGCTTGCAGTCTGGAACGAACAGGTCGAAGTCGACGGCGTACCGGTTCCTCGATTCACGTTTGTCGGTTCCAGCGAGTAGGTCGTACCCGGGGCGCACTGCGGGCCTGATCCAGCGCCGCCATAGCGTTAACAGGCCCTAGAGTGCATGATGAATTTCCTGCCGGACACCAGATGGGGAGTTTGAAATCATGGGGATCAAAATTGGCGGCCCTGTCGGGCCGAAGATGCCGGTCTTTATTGCAGGTCTTATCGTCGGCATCGCGTTGACGGTTGCCTACTATCACTTCAGTGCCGTACCTCCATCTCCAGCAGTTGAAGCCACGGCGCCCTAAGGGCTGACGCAGCCCCGCGCTTCGTCCGGCTCTGAAACAAGCGATACGCCGTTCGCGCGCCATGCCACCTGGCAACGCAACGCAGCCGCGACGAGCTCTGGACTGCGGCTTTCCTTCTGTGCGCCCCACAAACGGGCGACGTTATCGACGCCGCTACTCAAAATGTGGTTTCCGTTCGGGCTGAACTGCGCACCGTCCCAGCTGACCGCGCCATCGTGCGCCGCAATGGAGTCCAGCAACTGACCTCTGTTCACGTCCCAGACTTTCAAGCGGCCGTCTGCGGCTGCTGAAACGAGCAATGCTCCATCCGGACTGAACGACACCGACTTCACTTGCGCGGCGTGGCCGGGCAGTGTCAGCACCTTGGCTGCGTCAGGCGTCCAGAGAAACACGCTCTTCCCCCGATCCCCCAGAGCAATCGTGTGGCCGTCAGGGCTGAACGCTGCGGTGTAGAGCCCGCTCGCAGAAGGCTCGTCGAATCGATGAAGAATGGATCCCGTCTGTGCATCCAGCACGAAGGCTTTTTGCTCGGCTACCGTTGCAAGTATCCTTTCGCCGTCGGGGCTGAATGCAATGACCGCAATGCCAGGAGCGGCGCCCGCATCGCCCGAAGCCGACAACGGAACGGACCAGCGGAACTCGCGCCGCAGCAGGTCCCACAGTTTCGCAACGCCGCTGATGCCAACAGCAAAAGTCGAATCCATCGGGCTGAAGCTTTGTGCTCTTGCGTAGTCGGTCTCAAACTCGGCCTGAAGCGCACCGCTTGAAACCGTTCTCAACATCGTGCCGTGGCCTTGAATGGCGACGCCGATATGGCTCCCCTTCGAATCGAATGACAATCGCAGGATGTTCCCTCCCAACTGGTCCAGATGTCGCAACGATGCGCCGGAGCCGGTGTCCCAGAATCTCAGCGACTGATCCCACCCACCTGTCGCCAGTACATCTCCGTCGGGGCTGAAGGACATCGCGCTGAGCGGGGCCTGATGCCCGACAAAGCGGGTATCACTCTTCAGAAGTCGAGAGTCCCACGCGCCGACAACGCCGTCTGCGCCGCCAACAACCAATTGGCTGCCTGCGCGGTTGAACAGGACCTGTCCTTCCGGCGGATGGAACTCACTCAACAAACGCTGATCTTTCAATGCGCCCAGATGAAAGTCCGCGATTGAACTCTGCGGGACATTCCATATCACCGCCATCCCGTCCGATCCGCCAGTGATCAGCTTGCGGCCATTCGCGCTGAAGTTGAAAGTCAATGCGACGCCGTGATGCCCATCAAGCGAATACAGCGTGTCGGCGCTGGTCGCATGCACGAACGACAGCTGCGAACTGCTCAGGCTGACGAGGTGTTGCCCGTCGGGGCTCATGCCGGCGATCGTGTTGTAAGGGTCAGAGAATTTGTTGGCATACAGCAAGGCGCCGGTTTCCCCGTCCCAGATGTTCGCGCCGCCACGCGTGGCACTCATCACCCGCGTTCCGGCGGCATTCATCTGTACGCTGGCGATAGCCTGCGCATGCCCGCCCGTCATCAGGACATCACCGCGCTCGATGTTCCAGACGCGAACAGCACCTTGCGATGTTCCTGCAGCCAGTGTTCTGCACCCAGCGCTGGAATCCAGGGCGACCACCGTCCCGCGCAGTCCGGTGAACTTCCTGATCGATCGTCCGCTCAGCCGGTCCAGCAGATGGACGGTGCCGTCCGCCGTTCCCGCCATGACTGAGCGCCCGTCGTTGCAGAACCGCACTGCCGAATAGCGCCCCGGGATCCTGTGTTCCTCGGCGGCAAGAAGTGATCGGATGCCAATGGAGTAGTCGGGATTCAGATAGGCGAAGTGCTGACTCTGCTCATCCAGCGGCGGCAGCACAGCGTCAGTCTGGATGTGTCCGGGATTGGCGGACGCAAGGACCTTTTCGGTCTCCGCACTCACGATGCGCAGCCGATGAATCGGCTCATCACTATGATCCGATTGAATCCACACCAACTGCCCATCTGCGCTGAACTCGGCGAAGAAATAGGTTGTCGTGTCCCCGATGACATAGGTGGCCAGTAGTGCGCCCGTCCCGGCATTCCACACCCGTAGCCGATACTGCCCGTCCACCGTCAGGAATCGCGTTCCATCGGCGTTCAACGCAGCGAGGTATATCGGCGATCCCACGTCCAGCCGCGAGGACTGCGCATCCACGACCCGCATTGCCCGTGCGAGCATGTAGCGCAGTGCGGGTGTGTCAACCCCGAGTTTGTACGCTTCATTGAGGTAGACCGCGGCCCGCGCTTCGTTGTGTGCGAGCAGCTCCTGCCGGCCATTGTCGTAGAGCTGCTCGATGCGGACCTTCAGCGCTTGAGCGTCCAGCGCTTGTTGCTTTTCACTCTGCTGCCAGCGCCAGCCAAACATTGCGAGCAGAGTGAAGCAGAGGACGGCTGCGGAAACGGCAATGCGTTGAAGAATCTGCCGCTGCCGTTCGCGCTGCTTGAGTTCATCGAGGCCAACGCCGATGAGTCCTGCGATCAGCTTGAGCCTGGCGTTGCGGCGGCCGTCCTGTCCGCCGCGCGCGTCTGCGG
>JALYJV010000510.1 GCA_030775105.1 Pseudomonadota bacterium
TCCCTCACCTATGTGTGCCAGCAGACTGTAGGCGTCGCGACACCGCGGTATATCTGGTATCGCTCCCCCAGTTGTCTTCTCGGCGCCTCGCGCAGCCGCTGATCCGTGAATTGGGTGAACGTCCGCATGGCGCCCTGCCATCAGAAAGCCCAAAGGATCACAGCATGACCACCCCGACTTACACCACCGACCACGCAGCTCAGCCAAAACCTGCTGGCAGGCCCGCGCCGAGCAAGAAACAATCCGCCGCCAATCGTTTTGCGGCCGAGCACGCGATGAAGTTGAAATGGAAATCGCTGATCGGCGCGGCGCATGCCGTCTGGAACAGGATCTCGCCGGAAGAGCTGGCCAAGGTTCAAGGCAGCATCCCGACGCTCGCCGGTCTGGTTCAGCTGCGCCATCAGTTGAGCCGCGAGGAATCCGATGCGCAGGTGAAGGCGTTCTTCGCGACTCACCTTCCGGTCGAGGCCGCACCGCCACCGGGTCGATAGCGCCGCAACCGCGTGGCCGCTCCACTGCGGTTGCGGCCACGTTCGACCTCACATGATCGGAACCACAGGCTCCCCGCCCGCGGATCTGAAACGAAGCGCCCAAGGGCTGTCGCTGGCACTGCGCGCATCCCTGAAACCGATGACGGCCTTCGGCGCGGCGCTCTGGATCGCGATCAACCGTGCTTCCTTGATCGCCCTGCGCCGCTCGCGGACTGCGGCCACCATGGCCTGGACCGCAGCGTCATCCGCAGGCGGAAGTGCGATGTCATTGGCGGCGAGTGCCGGCTCATGCTGGGTATGCAAGTTATCTAGAGGCAAGAGAAGTTCTCGGATCAAGGGTGCAGCCGGGTCATCACCACGGCGGACTCAGTGCAACGATCCAATGACCGCACGCCGAGCTGAAGCAGTCTGGTGCCGATCTCAGGTCCGGTCGGTGCGCTGCCGAACGCACTATGCGGGATAGCGCACCGACTGCATGTGCATGGGTCTCTAGCATTAGATACCAACGTGATCCAGACACAAGCAAAGGACAAATTGAAGATCCTTGCAAGGCTGGCTATCGACATCCGAGGAACATTCAACATGAAACACCCCATTGAGACTCCACGCTCGACAGCGCAGCACGCCACCGGGCGTCGTCTTGTCACCATCCTCCTGGGCGCACTTGCATTGAGTGCCTGCGCCTCCGCGCCCGTACCGCCGACTGCAGCACTGCAGGCCGCCGAACTGGCGATCGCCAATGCCGAAGAGGCGCGCATCGCCGATTACTCATCGCCAGAGCTGGGAAAGGCGCGTGAGAACCTGACCGCAGCACGCGCCGCGGTCGGCAAGGAACAGATGGTTCTCGCCCTGCATCTCGCCGAGCAGTCGCGCGCAGACGCCGAGCTCGCGTCGGCGAAAGCCGAGATGAGCAAGGCCAAGGCAGTCAATGACGAGATGCGCAAGAGCACCGACACCTTGAAGCAGGAAATGCAGCGCAACCCGGGAGTCCAGTAATGAGCCAGATCATCCACAAGATGAAGATGTTCACCGGCTTCGCCGCAGTCGCACTGCTGGCCAGTGCCTGTTCGTCGGCGCCGACCAAACCGGATGGCGCCGATGCTGCGCGCGCCAAACTGACCCAGCTGCAGGCGAATCAGGAACTGGCCGGCCGTGCGCCCGTCGCGATCAAGGAAGCGGAAGCAGCCGTTGCGCTGGCTGAAGTCCCGCGCGAAGACCGTGAGATGGCCAGGCACCTGGTGATCCTTGCCGATCGCAAGGTCGATATTGCCGCCGCACAGGCTCAAAGCCGCCTGCTGGAAGACCAGCGCAAGACACTCACTGAACAACGTGAGGGTGCGCGCCTCGACTCCCGTACTCGCGAAGCCGACATCGCACGCGGTGATGCCAACGCTGCACGCGTGGATGCCGATATCGCGCGTGATCAGGCAGACGCAGCGACAAAGCAGGCCGATGACCTGAAGCGTCAGATTGCCGAGCTCAATGCCAAGGAGACGGATCGTGGCCTGGTCGTGACTCTGGGCGATCTGTTGTTCGAAACCGGTCGCTCGGAACTCAAGGGCGGTGTCGTCAGCAATGTCGCCCGGCTCGCTGCATTCCTGACCCAGTATCCCGATCGCACCGTCATCATCGAAGGGCACACCGATAGCGTCGGCAGCACCGACTCGAATCTCGGGCTTTCACAGCGCCGAGCGGACGCGGTGAAGGCTTACCTCATCGCCCAGGGTGTGAGCGCATCACGCCTGCAGGCGTCCGGCATGGGTGAAGGCTCTCCGGTTTCCGGCAATGATTCGAACACCGGCCGTCAGCAGAATCGGCGCGTCGAAGTGATCATCACAAACTCGGTGGCG
>JALYJV010000511.1 GCA_030775105.1 Pseudomonadota bacterium
CGTCAGCGGTGGTGAAGCCAGGGCTTCCGGGAACACGCCAGTCGTTGCGACGATGCAGCGGCTGACACCGGCGATGCCCTTGCGGAATGACTGCAGCAGCTCGCGGGCGACACCGGCGTGTCCGAACAGCGCCACTTCATCGGCGACGATGCGATAGCGATCGCGGCAGTCTGCAACCAGTCCGGCAAGCAGGTCGACATCGGTTGCGGCAATGCCGTCCGCGCTCACCAGCAGGCAGGCCTCGGTTTCGCGCGACATCGCGAGCGTCCGGCTCATCTCGGCGGCCGAGCCGAACAGGTCGGCGGCATCGAGCATCACGACGAGGCGGTAGCGCCGGCGTGGCGATCCGGCGTAGCCGCGGGGCAGGGCGACCAGAACATCAACGGCGCGCGCCGCCAGCTTCAGCGAATACCGTTCGACCCCTTCGAGGCGTGCGAACACGAGGTCGTGCCGCGACATGGCAAAGAGTGCGGTGCCCGCTGACTTCTGCTGCTGAGAGTCCATCGCCGTCGCGGACCGGCAGTTCGCCGCCTGGCCCGCGTCTCCTTGTTATGGGCTCCGTCCGTGCCGTGCGCGACAGAGCGTATATAAACTATGCACGATGAATAGAAAGTTATAACGTATAGATTATGCTTGCAAGGTCAATCGGCAAGGCTACTTCATAAATACATTGCAAATACATATAAATAATGAATAAAAATAATATACACAAAGTCACACGAACTTTATCCTTGCAGAAAATATCTATGTGTCGATGTATAGTAAGTCGTACTGTCTGGGTTATTCCGGCGATCCGGGCAGCGGCCTTTCCGGTAACCGGACCCGTGGAGTTGATATGGCGACCATCAAGCAGGCGGCGGTGCGGACCCGAGTGCGAACCCGCCTGACCCGTGACGAGGGCAAGGCCCAGCGCGCCCGGGAACTGCTCGATGCCGCATGGGCGGTGTTCTGCGAGGTTGGCTACGAGAAGCTGACCATCGAAGACGTCGCCGACCGCGCCGGCTATTCGCGCCAGCCGGTGTACACGCTGTTCGGCGACAAGCAGAACCTGTTCTGCGAACTGCAGATCCGCGCGACGGTGGCGGTGATGGACCTGCTGTTCACGCATCTGCAGCCTACGGCAAGCCTGCGAGACAACCTCGGCCGGGTTGCGCAGATCGTGGCGGAACAGCTGAACAGCAACAAGCCGCCGCACGGGGACCGCCTGTATGTCGTTGCGCAGACGATTGCGTTCAGCCGACCGGATATCGCCGCCCGGCTGCAGACCCAGGCGCGTTGGGTCATCGACCAGATTGCGCGTCTGATCCGTCGCTCGGGGCTGGCCGACGACGAAGCCCTGCGCAGCACGCCGGAAGTCATCGCCGCGCACCTGGCGGCGCATATCAACGGCCTCACCGCCGTGCAGCTTCAGACCGGCATGCGCTACGCCACGGTCGAAGACCTGACCGAGATTTTCCGGTTCTTCGCGTTCGAAAGGCGCTGACAGCGCAGCTCACAAAGTCTTCAGGTACTCGATGACGGCTTCGCGCTCACGATCGTTGAGCGCCGCGGTGAAGTCATGCCCCTGATTGCCCTGGCTGTACTTGTAGGTGTTGTAGACCTTGCGGTTCTCGACGTCCTGCTGGTTCATGCGCAAGCCTTCGGGCCGCGGCAGGTTCCATGTCGCGCCGATGTTCTCGAACAGCAGCGCCAGTGCATTCTGCAGCGTTGAGGAGCGGCTTTCGTCGAGCGGGCTGCACGCAAGCCAGGGTGTCGTGCCCGGATCACCGCAGGACAGCACGTCATACTTCCAGCCCAGTTTGTCGGCGTCATAGGCGCGCTCGAAGCTCGTGTCGTAACCCATCACGACCAGACCCTGTTGGTCTGCGCGCGCTGGAGCGGACAGACGTCTCCAGAGTTTCGGTCGTTCGTTCTGCGGATCGAGGACGCCCCAGATGTTCGGCACCGAGCCGTTGTGCAGGTAGGGTGCTGCCGCCCAGATTCCCCACAGCGGAGGCGCGAGCAGGATCGGCGTCTTGTTCTCCGTTTCGCTGTAGTTGCCGTGTCCGCAGTACAGAAAGTTCTGCTTGTCCGTGGCGGCGGGGAATCCTCCATCCAGACTGCGCAGACTTTGCATGGCTTCGGCATACACCGGATCCGTGCGCACGACAGCCATCGGTACGGTATACGCGGCGATACCGGCGAGCACCGGTGACTCAAGGAACGCAGGATCGTTGACGTAGCGCGGCGCGTAGGCGCCGTGGCAACCCGCGCATGAGCCATTGCCCGCATCAGGGCGCGGCGCGGGGTTGTCCAAACCGCTCGCCCAGAGATCCTTCACGTGAAACAGGATCGCACCCGCTTCGGCTTTCGCAGTGTCGATCGGTCCGGGGTATCGCGGCGATGCCTGAGACTCCGCCCAGACCTGGAATGGACCGGCGTGCGCATCGTTCCATGCCAGCGCCTTGTCGTCGTTGCCGCTGAGGCTGCCGACCAGATCGTAGTAGGCCGCCAGATCGATGCGAGAGGAATCCGTCGGAAGAATTGCGCCATGGAACTTCTGCGGGCGGTACGCGAGGTTCCACCACGGCGGGCTCTTGATGTTGCCGATCGCCTTGCTGAAGACGATCTTGGAATTGAGCAGCAACTCTGGATTCAGTCCGCTGAAAAGAACAAAAGCGAGCTGGAAGAAGTCGATCGCGCCGCTGCCGCGATTTTCGGAGATCGTCAGAAGGCGCGTTGCGGTCGAGATCGAGAACCCGCTGCCGGCCTGTCCGAAGTCGGAGCCGGATACGCCGAAGTCGCCGATGCTGCCGGCGCCGGCGAGCATCGACCCCAGTTCCGCGGTGGTGCTGTCGATCTGGCCGTTGTGGCAGAACACGCAGACCTTGGTGCCGATCTCGCCGGTCCATGTGCCGTCGGCTTCGCGGATCTGTGTATAGGCGAGAGGAAGTTGACCGGAACCTCCCTCGGTCAGATTCGGATCTTCGCCGGGCAGCGGATACGGATTGCGTTTGGGCGCCAGCGGGGATCCATGACGCTCGGCGACCAGCTGATCGAAATTATCCGGTCTGCCCGGCAAGCCCCAGACTTCCCACAGCCGGTTGTAGTCTTCGGCAGGCAGGCCGCTGGGATTGTTTTGTCCGCCTGCGAACGTCAGCGGCGATCCGACTTCACCCTGGCCGTGTGCGACGAGGCCACCGAGTTCGGCCTGTGTACGCAGTTCGCCGCAGTTTGTCGGGCGAGCAACCGCGTTCCCGCACTCGCGCCAGTAGGCATTGATTGCGACTGCGCGGCCTTCATTGACGCCCGGCACCAGCAGCTCACGGGGATCGGGCGGCAACACTGCGTCGTCAGCTTTGCCGTCGCAGAAGTTCGCCCAGGCATTGCCGCCGCGTGCGGCGCCAAGCAGTGGTAACGGAGTGGGTTGCGCTGCCGATCCGTCGCCGCCTTCGACAGGTACCGACGCAATCGGCGTTTCACCTTGTGCACACGCGCAGAGCAGCAGACCAGCCAGTGCGGCAATTGATGAATGCAGCAGGTTTCTCATTGCAGTCTCCTGGGCACGCGTCGGACAGTGGTTACAGAGACTCCTTTCGCGGTCTGTTGTGCAGCATGAAGCCGAGAACCCAGGCAGCAAGTCCACCAAACGGAGGTCGCAGCAAGACCCCCGCCTTGGTGAGCGGGCTCATATAGAGCACGGGCTTGATATGCGAGAAGCGTTCGAAGCCGCCCTGGCCGTGGTACGCGCCGATGCCGCTGGCGCCAACGCCGCCAAACGGAAGATGGTGCTGTATCGCGTGATAGCCGCATCCGTTGATGCTGACGCCGCCGCAGATCGTCCGGCGCAACACCTTGTCGACGTCGACACTGCGATGTCCGAAGTAATACAGGGCGAGTGGACGGTCGCCGGCGTTGACCTGCGCGATCGCATCATCGAGCGTCCGGTAGCTGATCACCGGCAGCACCGGGCCGAAGATTTCCTCGGTACCCAGTTTCGTCTCAAGCGGACAGCCAGATACCAGGGTCGGCGGGAACACGCGATTGTCGGCATCGCAGTGCTCGTTGGCCGGATTGAAGGTCTCCACCAAAGCGCCCTTTTCGCGGGCTTCGCTGACCCAGCTATCGAGCCGCTCCCAGTCGCTGCGCATCAGCACGCGGCCGTAGTCCGGATTGCTCACAAGGCTCGGGTAGTAACGCCGGATCGCGGCGCCCGCATGTTCCAGAAACTCGGATACACGGGCCTCGGGGACCAGTGCGTAGTCGCTGGCGACGCAGGTCTGGCCTGCGTTCATCAGCTTGCTCTGAACGATCGTCTCGGCAGCGGACTTCATGTCGAAGTCGTCGCCGACGATAGCCGGGCTCTTGCCGCCGAGCTCCAGTGTCACTGGAACCAGGTTCTCGGAGGCATCGCGCATCACCAGTTTGCCGACGCGTGTGGAGCCGGTGAACACGAGGTGATCGAAGGCCAACTTCGAGAAGCGCTTGGCGATGCTGCTGTTGCCGGTGACGACGGCGACGTGGTTTTCCCGAAAGATGCCGCTGACGATTTCCCGCATCAGCTCAGAGGTGCGCGGTGTCAGGCTCGACGGCTTCATCATGACGTGATTGCCGGCAGCCAGTGCGCCGACGACCGGCGAGAGCGTCGTCATCACCGGGTAGTTGTACGCTCCGATCACGCCGATGACACCCAGCGGCTGCGGCATCAGTCGCGCGCGGCTAGGACGAAACTGCCAGTTGGCGGCGACACGGCGTGTGCGTATCCAGCCTTTCAGATGCGCCAGCGCATGTCGCAGATCATCGATGACGACGAACAGCTCCAGCAGCGATTCCTGTGGCGCGCGGCCGCCGAAGTCCAGTTGCATTGCCTCAGCCAGTTCCAGACGGCGCTGCATCAATACATCCAGCAAGGCCTTGAGGTCCGCCTTGCGTGCAGACAAGGGTGATGGCTCACCACGAGCGGCAAAGGCAGCCCTCTGGCTCGCGAGCAGCGCTGGAAGCGCATCGTTTACGGCGTCCGGAAATGCCGCAACGACCACGCCCGAGGTTTTCTGACTTTGCATGACGCGCTCCGATGCAGCTGATCGTCCCGTGGACTACTCAAGGTGAGCACGGAGCGCCCTTGTGGGTGGGCTATGCGTCCCGAACTCCTGTGGGCCGGATAATACTGACAAATGTCATATATTCAAGCCCCCGATCCTGCGACTCGAGGCATTTCGCACAGAATCCGCGTGGCGCCGCCGTCGCGCCTGACGTCATGAGGAGCTTCGCCATCATCTGTGTCGCGACTGGACGCCAGATGGTTTTACGCCTCAAATACGGGCGCAGGCCGGAGCATCGCGAATGGACAGCGCTACCCAGCAAGTACCCTTACCCCAGGTTCGTCGGATTGCTTTCGAGTTTCCCGAGGACATCGCGCCGGTGTGGAAGCCCGATGCGCCCGAGTGGACAGCGTTGATCAACGGCATCTCGCTGACCATGCCGTATCTCGAGCCATTTCTGATCCGTACGGTGCGCGAGGCATCGCAGACCCTGGCTG
>JALYJV010000512.1 GCA_030775105.1 Pseudomonadota bacterium
GCGGCATCCGCACTGAGTCCCTCGTGTTCGGTCTCGGCGTGCTCGGCCAGAAGGTTGCGCTCGGCATGGGTGCGGGCCTGCTCGGCGTTGCACTGGCGAAGGTCGGCTATGTCGCCAATGCCGAGCAGACGCCGGAGACGATCAACGGCATCAAGCAGATGATGTTCTGGATTCCGTTGATCGGCGGCCT
Organism: Pseudomonadota bacterium; assembly: GCA_030775105.1. Lineage (GTDB taxonomy): Bacteria > Pseudomonadota > Gammaproteobacteria > Nevskiales > Nevskiaceae > Solimonas. The sequence continues at coordinate 191 of JALYJV010000512.1, forward strand.
ATGCTCACTGGCGCTGATCTGGCGCTATCCCGTCAGCCTGCAGCTGCATGCGCAGATCGTCGAGGAGATAGCGGCGCGCAAGGCGAAGGTGCTTGGAGCTAACGGCTAAGATTTTGCGCCGGCTTCTCGATACACCTGCTTCACAGGCACTCGAAGCGAACGGGATTTTGTTGGTGCGTCTGACCAGTAAAAAGGCCCGTTCATGTCGAGTGCCGCGCGTTAGCGCGGTGTATCGAGACACACAACAGAGCTGGCTGCCTCAGCGAATAAAGACCGCAAGCAGCGCGTCCACATGCGCTTCAATCGCTGCATCGGATGCGGGATCAAGCTTCCACACACGACGCACTTCCGGTGCGAGCGTATAGAACTGCTGCGCCGCGCCGACGATGATGTAGATCAGCGCAACCGGTGACACATCTGCCGGCAGCATTTTCTCCTTCTGCAACAGGTCAACCAACGCGAGTGCGCCCTGCGAGGTGCGCTTGACGAAGGTATCCGTGACCCAGTGCAGGCGCTCGCTGTCGCGCACGCTTTCCTGCACCATCAGGCGTGCATGCTCCGGGTGGCGCGCACAGTAGACGACCCAGCGCCGCAGTACTTCACGTGCATGCTGGCGTCGACCGCGTGCGGTGCTCAATGCCCCTGCCGGCGGTTCGAAGCTCAGCTCCTGGGCTTGGCGCTCGAACAGGAAGGTCACCGCCTCGCGCCACAGGGTTTCCTTGTTCTGGAAGTAGTACTTGATCAGGGCGTGGTGCGCGCCGGCCAGCGCGGCAATGTCACGCGTCGAACTGCCGGCGTAGCCGTGCTCGGCAAACACCTGCAGCGCGGCCTGCAGGATGGCAGCGCGCGTGGCCTCCTTCTGCAGCGTGCGGGTATTGGCGCGGGCAGGCGCAGCCGCCAGCGCCTTCACAGGGCGGGCGACCCGCGGGCTCTTTACGGCTTTGGCGATCTTCTTGGCCTTCATGTGCGGGATTCTAATGTCTCGGTCATGTTGCAGGGCGACATATACCGACGATCATGTAGGTTGTGGCTGACATCCAGCCATCTTCCACATCGCGTCCGCATGCGCTATCCTGAGTTCATTATACAGACGGTTAATAAAAGGATTGCACGGTCATCGATCGATGCAGTTCATGCGATAGCAGGAGAGCAGTTCATGCGTATCAGTCAGTTGGCCCGTGGCGTTTCCCTGGTTTTTGGTCTTGTGCTCGCTACAGGCGTTGTCAGCGCTGCAGACGCGGACATCGTCAAGACCGAGTCCGGTGCATTGCGCGGTGTGCGTAGCAATGATGTCGTTGCCTTCAAGAATATTCCCTATGCCGCGCCGCCAGTGGGTGAACTGCGCTGGCGCGCGCCGGCGCCGGTGACGGCGTGGACCGATGTGCGCGATGCCAGCGCCTTCGGCAACGACTGCCTGCAGAACCGCATGTCCTGGGACAAGGCGATGTCGGAGCAGCCAACCAGCGAAGACTGCCTCTATCTCAATGTCTGGACGCCGAGTGCAAAGGCCGATGCCAAGCTGCCGGTGATGCTGTGGATTCACGGTGGCGGATTCACCAGCGGTTCCGGCAGCTCGCCGCTGACGATCGGCGACAAGCTCGCCGCAAACGGTGTTGTCGTAGTCACGATCAACTATCGTCTCGGCCGCTTCGGCTTCTTCGCTCATCCCGCAATCACGGCGGAAAGCCCGGAGGCGCCGCTCGGCAACTACGCTTTCATGGACCATATCGCCGCGCTGCAGTGGACGCAGCGCAACATCGCCGCCTTCGGCGGTGATCCGGCGAATGTCTCGATCTTCGGCGAATCCGCCGGCGGCGACGCAGTCAACAACCTGGTATTGAGCAATGCGGCGAAAGGCCTGTTCGCAAAAGCCATCAGCCAGTCCGGCGGTGGTCGCGGCCAGTGGCCGGACATTCGTCAGAATCAGCCGGAGCGTCCATCCGCCGAGACGCTGGGCGTGGCGTTTGCGAAGGATGTGAAGCTCAAGGAAGCCACCGCGGCGCAGTTGCGCGCGCTGCCGGCAGACAAGGTACTTGGCAGCATCAGCTTCATGAGTCCGGAAAAGGAGACCTGGGGCGGCGCGATGATTGATGGCGATATCGTCACGCAAACGGTGCCTGCGGGATTTGCGGCCGGCAAGCAGACCAAGGTGCCGCTCCTGATCGGCGCCAATGGCGATGAGCTCGGCGCGGTGCCTGGTTTCCTGATGGGCATGATGACCAGAGAGCTGGCTGCTCGCCTTGGCGGCAACAAAGATGCGGTGATCACGGCCTATGGTTCGCGCGATGCCTTCGACGCAAGCTTCGCCAGCGATCTGAACTTCGTCGAGCCGGCGCGCACCATCGCGGCCAGCGCTGCGAAATCTGGACAGACAACTTACCTGTACCGCTTCAATTACGTGATCGAAGACAAGCGCGACGATCTCAAGGGTGCGCCGCATGCATCCGATGTACCGTTCGTGTTCAATCAGCTCGACGCCAGCGGCGAAGACATCAGCGACGCTGATCGTGCGGCGGCCGCCAGGCTTGGCGCGCTGTGGGTGTCGTTTGCGAAGTCGGGCGTGCCGCAGAGCGAAGGCATCGGTGCATGGAAGCCGTACTCGCCCGATGCGGATCAGCTTTACGAAATCAGCCCCACCGGTGTCGCGCTCGCCAAGGCCGGTACGCCGGGCCTCGATGCAATCAGCAAGCATTTCGCCGCCGGACCAGTTGCGGCCGCCGCAGTGCCCATCGCGGACAGCACCGCAGCGGCGACGGAGTCGCCTTGCGCTGCCTTAATCGGTACGCAGCTTGAAGGCGGCAAAGTCGTTGCGACGCACAGCGTTGCACCACCGGACACGATTGATATCGGCCTCAAGGGCGTGCCGCCGCTGCCGGTGCAGGCTGCGTACTGCCGCATCGAGGCGACGCTGACGCCGAATCCGGGCTCGAGCATCCGCGTCGAGGTCTGGCTGCCGCCGAAGGACGCCTGGAACGGCAAGTTCATCGGCGCCGGCAACGCAGGTTACGGCGGTGACTTCACGTCGCCGTATCTGTTCATGGGCGGCGCGGTCGCACGCGGCTACGCGTCGGCCGGTACTGACACCGGCCACGTCGGTTCGAGCATGGGCGAGACCAGTGATTCCGGCGCGTCGTGGGCGCTGAATGCGCCCGACAAGCTGCTCGATTACGGCCATCGTTCAAACCATTACACCGCGGTCGCGGCGAAGACGCTGATCAACGCGTACTACGGCGCAGCGCCGAAGAAGTCGTACTTCCAGGGTTGCTCGAATGGCGGCCGCGAAGCGCTGCAGGCGGCGCAGCGTTACCCGGATGACTTCGACGGCATCATCGCGGGGGCGCCGGCGAATCCATGGACCAAGGCACTGGCCGGCATGGCCTGGAATGCGCGCGCGGTTGCGGCCACAAAGGAAGGCATGCCGGATACCAAGCTGGCGTTGCTGACCAAGGCGGTGCTCGAAAAGTGCGACGCCATCGATGGCGTCAAGGACGGTGTGCTCGAAGATCCGCGGCAGTGCAAGTTCGATCCCGCGGTGCTGAAGTGCAAGGGCGCCGACAGTGCAGAGTGCCTGACCGCTGGTCAGGTCGATCTGGTCAAGAAGATCTACCAAGGCCCGGTCGACTCGAAGAAGAAGCCAATCTACCCGGGCTTCCCGCCGGGCGTCGAATCCGTGCAGT
>JALYJV010000513.1 GCA_030775105.1 Pseudomonadota bacterium
GATGACGAGGTCGCCGAGAGCAACACCGACGGCGCGCAGGTCATCGCGCTGATCGTCGCCGACGGTGGCGACATCCTCACGGTGTCAGAGTTCGGCTACGGCAAGCGCACGCCGGTCGATCAGTTCCCGCGTCGCGGTCGCGGCGGCCAGGGCGTGATCGCCCAGGCACTGTCGGACAAAACTGGTCGCCTGATTGGCGCCGTTGCGGTGACCAGCAGTGACGAGGTCATGCTGATTTCCGAAGCCGGCATCCTGATCCGCTTCAAGACCAGCGACGTGCGCAACATGGGCCGCAACACCCAGGGCGTGCGCCTGATGCGTCCGGATGACGGTGATCGCCTGGTTGGCGTCGATCGCATTGATGGTGAAGATGCCGAGAACGCGCCCGATGTGGTTTCGCCTGATGTGCCGCCCGCGGCGTCAGACGTGGATGGCGAAACGCCATCGACGGACACCACGGACGCCTGATCGTCATGTGTCGCTTCGGTCTGGGTGTGGTGCTGAGTCTGATGCTCGGCACTGCACTCGCCGAGGCGGCGTCGACGCCAGCGACTGACGCGGGTCTGGTGATTCTGGTCCGCCATGCGGAAAAGCAGCCAGACGTCAGTGATCCACCCTTGAGCGAAGCCGGGCAGGCGCGTGCGCTGGCCTTGCGTGAGGCTCTGCGCGACGTGCGCCTCGCCGGTGTCATCGTCTCCGACACGCGTCGCACGGCGCTGACTGCGGACCCCGTTGCCAAATCACAGGTGATCGAAACCATTGTTGTCAGCACCAAGGCAGGTGTGGCTGCGCATGTCGCCGACGCGGCAACGCAGGCGCGCAAGCTGGCGGAGAACGGCGCGGTGCTGATCGTCGGTCACAGCAATACGTTGCCTGCCATCGTCAAGGCGCTCGGCGGTCCGGAACGGCCGGACTTGGCCGAATGTGCGTACTCGAATCTCTGGGTGCTGCACCTGCGGTCCGATCAAAGCGCAGGTCTGATCGAGTCTAAATACGGCGCAGCCGAAGTCGGCTGTCCCTGATATCTGCTGCCCGCGATACGGGCGCCTCCAGCACCCATCGAAATGTTTCCGAGTTTAAACAGCGAACTATTGACTAACATGACCTGTTAGGTGAGAATTCGCGCCATGAATTTCAGCGTGCACTTTGATGAAGCGACCCTGGAGCGTCTGAACCAGGCGGTCGAGCGCGTGGGCCTGACACGCAATCGCATCATCGTCACTGCCGTGCAGGAGTGGCTGGAGCACAACGAGGAAAAGGACTGGCCCCAGACGCTCAAGGCGCATTTCCGCAATCCGGCGCCGGAATCGCACGAGGAAACCCTCGACTTCCAGGCTTGGCGCGCGGCGCTGGGTACCGACGCAGGGGTGCGTTGGTGAAATACCTGCTCGATTCCGATGCCCTTGCCGCCGCTGTGCGTGGGCGTCTGCCGGTCGTGCTGAAGCTGGAACAACTCAAGCCGACCGATATCGCGGTTTCGGTGTTCGCGCGCATGGAAGCGGAAACGGCACTGCGCATGCAACCGCGCGCGCAGGCGCGCTATGGCCGTCTGCTCAAGGACTTTCTGGCGAGCATCCATGTGCTTGAGTTCGGCCCCGCCGAAGCCCAGCACGCGGTCAACCTGAATGCCTACCTGCAAGGCGCAGGAGACTCACTGGCGACGCTGGATCTGCTGCAGGCAGCGACCGCGCTGAGTCATCAGCTGACCTTGGTGACCGATCGCAGTGCGGCCTTCTCCGGGGTGCCGAATCTGGATGTGGAGCGCTGGGTCTAGGCCCGTGCAGGTGTACAAGCGGTTTCATCGTCAACATTAAGTATTCATTGCAAGGAACTGAAATGACAAGAATTACGAACTTCAGCGCTGGCCCGGCTACGCTCCCGGTGACGGTTCTCCAGCAGGTTCAGGCTGAACTGCTCGACTGGAATGGTTCGGGCATGTCGGTGATGGAAATGTCGCATCGCGACAAGGAGTTCATGTCGATTGCTGCGGCGGCCGAGGCCGACCTGCGCGAGATCATGGGCGTGCCGCAGAGCTACAAGGTGCTGTTCCTGCAGGGCGGTGCGACCGCGCAGTTCAGCGCGATCCCGCTCAACCTGCTGCGCGGCAAAACGGGCGCCGACTATGTTGTCACCGGCGACTGGGGCAAGAAGGCGGCTAAGGAAGCCGGCCGCTATGCCAAGGTCAACATCGCGGCGAGCAGCGAGGCCGACAAGTACACACATATCCCTGCGCGCAGCAGCTGGAAGCTCGATCCGGATGCGGCCTATGTGCACATCACGCCGAACGAGACGATCCACGGCGTCGAGTTCCATGACGATCCGGACACCGCTGGTGTGCCGCTGGTGGCCGACATGTCGTCGAACATCCTGTCGCGCCCGGTCGACGTCTCGAAATACGGCCTGATCTATGCCGGCGCGCAGAAGAACATTGGCCCGTCGGGGATCACGATCGTCGTCGTCCGTGAAGACCTGCTGGGTAATGCGCTGCCGCAGACACCCGGCGTGTTCGACTACAAGGCGATGGCCGACAACGATTCGATGCTCAACACGCCGCCGTGCTTCTCGTGGTACGTCGCCGGCCTGGTGTTCAAGCACATCAAGGCGCAGGGCGGGCTGAATGCGGTGGCCGATATCAACGCGAAGAAGGCAGCGACGCTGTACAGCTACATCGACTCTCAGGATTTCTACCGCAACCCGGTCAAGGTCGAGAACCGCTCGCGCATGAACATTCCGTTCACGCTGGCCAACGCCGAGCTGGACGCGGACTTCCTCAAGGGCGCCAAGGCCGCCGGCCTGTCGGGTCTCAAGGGTCACCGCTCGGTCGGTGGCATGCGCGCGTCGATCTACAACGCGATGACGCAGGAAGGCGTGCAGCAGCTGGTCGATTACATGAAGGAATTTGCCAGGACCAAGGCATAAGTGCCGGTCGCTCTCACGCTCAATAAATCTTACGGATCAAGCCATGTTCAAAATTCAAACCCTCAACAACATTTCCGTGACCGGCCTCGAGCGCCTGCCGCGCGACCGCTATGAAGTTGCTTCGGAGCTGGCCCAGCCGGACGCCGTCATGGTGCGTTCGGCCGACATGCACAAGCTCGATATCCCGGCTTCGATCAAGGCAATCGGCCGCGCCGGTGCCGGCACCAACAACATCCCGGTGGCGGCGATGTCCAAGCGCGGCGTGCCGGTGTTCAACGCGCCGGGTGCCAACGCCAACGCCGTCAAGGAACTGGTGCTGGCCTCGATGTTCCTCGCCGCGCGCAACATCCCGCAGTCGCTGGACTTCGTGCGCAAGCTCGACGGCGACGACAAGGCGATGCATGTCGCCGTTGAAGACGGCAAGAAGAAGTTCGTCGGTTTCGAGTTGCCGGGCCGCACGCTGGGCGTCATCGGTCTTGGCGCGATTGGCGTCAAGGTTGCCAATGCCGCACTGGAGCTGGGCATGACGGTCTGGGGCTTCGATCCGGCAATGACAGTGACCAATGCCTGGCAGCTGAACTCCGGCGTGCGTCAGGCGCTGTCGGTCGACGACCTGGTGTCGAAGTCGCAGTTCATCTCGGTGCATGTGCCGCTGCTCGACGCGACCCGCGGCCTGATCAATGCCGACCGCCTCAAGCTGATGAAGAAGCAGGGCGTGATCCTCAACTTTGCGCGCGACGCGATCGTCGACGAAGTCGCGGTTGTGGAAGCGCTCAATGCTGGCACGCTGCATGCCTATGCCTGCGACTTTCCGTCCAATGTGCTGAAGGGCAATCCGCGCGTCATCGCAACCCCGCATCTGGGTGCTTCGACGCTTGAAGCCGAGGACAACTGCGCGGTTATGGTTGCCGACCAGCTGCGCGAGTTCCTCGAGGCCGGCAACATCCGCAACTCGGTCAACTTCCCCGAGGCGGTGATGGCGCTGCTGCCGGGCAAGACCCGCCTGTGCGTCGTCAACGAGAATGTGCCGAACATGGTCGGCCAGATTTCGACCGCGCTGGCGAACCGCTCGCTGAACATCGCCGACCTGCTGAACAAGTCGCGCGGCGACCTCGCTTACACCATTGTCGACGTCGACACCGCGATCCCGGCCGAAGCCGTCGCCGAGATCGCCGCGATCAAGGGCGTACTCGCAACGCGCGTGATTCCGGCAAAATAGCGGTCTTGGGACATCAGGGGCCGGTTCGGTCACGTTGGTGAACCCGGCCGATACCCCTGATGACCCATCCGATGATCGAAGACCTTAGTAGCGCGCGCCAGCAGATTGACGCGCTGGACCAGCAGATCCAAACGCTGATCTCCCAGCGTGCACGGATCGCCCAGGCGATTGCCCATATCAAGCAGCGCATGGGCGACACCGGCGACCACTATCGCCCGGCCCGCGAGGCCGAAGTGCTGCGCGCGGTGATTGCGCGCAACCAGGCCAATGGTGGCCCGCTGACCGATGAAGCGATTGCGCGTCTGATGCGCGAGATCATGTCGGCCTGTCTGTCGCTGGAATCGCCGCTGACGGTTGCGTACCTCGGGCCGGAAGGCACCTATACCCAGGCGGCCGTGCTCAAGCAGTTCGGCGACAGCGTTCGCGCTCGTGCCAACAGCGCCATCGATGAAATTTTCCGCGATGTCGAGAGCGGTGCGGCGGACTACGGCGTGGTGCCGGTCGAGAATTCGATCGGCGGCGTTGTCAGCCACACGCTCGACGAGCTGGTGCACACCAAGCTGCGCATCTGCGGCGAGGTAACGCTGCCGGTGCACCACCACCTGCTGGCGACCAGTGCCGACTTGTCCAAGGTCACCAAGATCTACGCCCATCCGCAGTCCTTCGCCCAGTGTCGCAAGTGGCTCGATGCCAAGGTGCCGAAAGCGATCCGCGAGACGGTGTCGAGCAACGGCCAGGGTGCGGCGCAGGTGCGCGAGGAAGGCGACGGTGTCGCGGCGATCGCGAGCCTGCAGGCCGGTCGCATCCATGGCCTGGAAATTCTGGCGTCGAACATCGAGGACGATCCGAGCAACACGACGCGCTTCCTGGTCATCGGCAAGCAGGATCCGACCGCGACTGGCCAGGACATCACGTCGATCGTGCTGACCGGCCACCGCAACCAGCCGGGTTCTTTGCTGCGTCTGTTGCAGCCGCTGTCGGCTGCGGGCCTCGACATGACGCGCATCGAATCGCGGCCGGTCAAGGGCTCTGCGATCTACGACTACTACTTCTTTATCGACTTCGCCGGTTCGTCGGCAACGCCGGAAGTGCGCAAGGCGCTCGATGAGGTTGCCGCCGCTGCTGCTTTCTTCAAGGTGCTGGGATCGTATCCGCGCGCGGTCGTCTGACGTTTCGCTGCGCTACGGACTGCGGGCACGCAAACATAACAATTGGTTCATGCATGACACAGAATCTGGTTAAAGGGGCGGCACCCGGCATCCTCGGGCTGGAGCCGTATTCACCCGGCATGCCGATCGAGGAGTTGCAGCGCCGTCTTGGCGTCAGCAACGCGATCAAGCTGGCGTCGAACGAGAATCCGCTGGGTATGAGCGCGAAGGTCAAGGTCGCGCTCGCCGACATGATCGCCAAGCAGAACCTGGCGTTCTATCCGGACGGTGGCGGCCATCGCCTCAAGCAGAAGCTGGCGCAGATGCACAACATCACGCCGGAGTGCATCACGCTCGGCAATGGCTCCAACGACATCCTCGAGTTCCTCGCGCGCACCTATGCGGGTCCGGGTCGCGCCGTGATGTTTTCGGCCTACGCGTTCGCCGTGTATGCGCTGGCAGCGCAGGCGCAGACGGCAGAAAGTGTGGTCGTGCCGGCGCGCCCGGCAGACGATGCCATGCCGTATGGTCATGACATGGCGGCGTTCACGCGCGCCCTGCGCGAGCGTCCGGACGTCTCGCTGGTGTTCATCGCCAACCCGAACAATCCGACCGGGACCTGGTTGCCGCCGGCCGAGATCGAAGCCTTCCTCGAAACCGTGCCGCCGCACGTCATCGTCGCGCTCGACGAGGCCTATTTCGAGTATCAGGAGCCATCACTGCGTCCGGAAACCCGTCGCTGGCTCGATCGTTTCCCGAACCTGCTCGTTGCCCGCACCTTCTCGAAGGTCTACGGCCTTGCCGGCCTGCGTGTCGGTTACGCGCTGTCCAACCCGACGGTGGCTGATCTGCTCAACCGTGTGCGCCAGCCGTTCAACAACAACAGCCTCGCACTGCTTGCCGCCGAGGTGGCACTGGACGATCAGGCCCATGTCGAGGCATCGGTTGCGCTCAACACCCGTGAGCGTGCGCGTCTGATTGATGCGATGAAGCAGCGTGGACTGAGCGTGCTGCCGACACAGGCAAACTTCATTACGATCAACTTCAATCGTGACGCCAATCCGATACACCAGGGCCTGCTTGAACGCGGCGTCATCGTGCGACCGATGGGCTCGTACCAGATGCCGACCTATCTGCGTGTGACGGTGGGAACGACGGGTGAGAACGATCGCTTCCTGGCTGCGCTCGACGAGGCACTGAAAGCGTGATCGCACAGCGCCTCGCGATCATCGGCCTGGGCCTGATCGGCGGCTCGCTGGCGCGTTCGCTGCGTTCTGCGGGCGTTGTTGCGCATATCAGTGGCTACGATCCGGATCCAGCGCAGCGTGATGCTGCAACGCGCCTGTGCATCATCGATCGGGTTGAAGACACCGCCGCCGCCGCAGTGCGTGACGCCGATGTGATCGTGCTTGCGGTGCCGGTGTTGCATACCGCCGATGCCCTGCGCGAGGTGCTGCCGGGCTGCAAGACGCATGTCGTGATTACTGACGTTGGCAGCACCAAGCAGTCCGTGCTCGCCGATGTGACGCGCGTCTGCGGCAAGCTGCCACCGTGGTTTGTCGCCGCGCATCCGATTGCCGGCACCGAGAAGAGCGGCATCGCCAATTCGGTGCTCGACCTGTTCAAGAAGCATCGCGTGATCATCACGCCGCACGAAGGGCAGGACCCGGCGGCGCTGGCATTGATCACGAAGCTCTGGCAAGCCACCGGCGCGCGTGTCGTCGAGATGGACGCCAAGCGCCACGACGCGATCTTCGCCGCGACCTCGCATCTGCCGCATGTGCTGGCCTACAGTTTTGTAGACATGCTCGCGCGGCTCGACGAGAAGGATCAGATATTCTCGAACGCCGGCGGCGGCTTTCGCGACTTCACGCGCATCGCGTCGAGTTCACCACAGATGTGGCACGACATCGTTCGGGCCAATGCCGATTCGGTTGCCGGCCTGCTCGATCAGCAGATCAACGAGCTGTGCCAGATTCGCGACATGATTCGCGCCGAGCGGTGGGGCGATCTGCTGCAGCTGTTCGAGCGTTCGCGCCAGGCGCGTGAGCGCTATCTGGCGCAGATTGAATGAATCGATGACGGACTTTCTCGATCTGGCGCCGATCCGTGCCGCGCGTGGCGAGCTGCAACTGCCGGGTTCCAAGAGCGTATCGATCCGTGCGCTGCTGCTTGCGGCTTTATCCGCAGGTGAGACGCGGCTGACCGGGCTGCTCGATTCCGACGACACGCGTGTGATGCGCGAAGCCCTGAAATCCTGCGGCGTTCCATTAAAGGATGAGGATGCGGCGGGCTGGAAAGTGCAGGGTGCGGCGCAGTTCCCGCAGCGCGAAGCGGACATCTTCGTCGGCAATTCCGGGCTGTCGATCCGCACGCTCGTCGCAGTGCTGGCATTCATGGACGGTCGCTATCGCCTGTCCGGCGTGCCGCGCATGCATGAGCGGCCGATCGGCGATCTGGTCGATGCATTGCGCCCGCTCGGCGCGCGCATCGGGTATCAGCAGAAGGAGGGTTTCCCGCCCCTGCTGATCGAACCGGCGCAGGCGCGTGCGGACGTTCCGGTGCGTGTGCGTGGTGACGCGTCCAGCCAGTTCCTGACCGGCATTCTGCAATCGGCGCCGTTGCTGGCGCGTGAGCGCGACCTGGTTATCGAAGTCGAAGGCGAGCTGATTTCCAAGCCGTACATCGACCTGAGTATCGCCTTGATGAAGCGCTTCGGTGTCGAGGTTGCGCGCAGTTCCAACGGGGCTGGCGCACCGCGCTTCACGATCGCAGCCGGCGCGCGGTACCGGGCGCCGGGGACGTTCGCGGTCGAGGGTGATGCGTCGTCTGCGTCCTACTTCCTGGCACTCGGCGCGCTCGCTGGCGGGCCGGTGCGTGTGCAAGGCATGGGCAGCACCAGCCTGCAGGGCGATGTGCGCTTCGCCGATGTGATGAAGGCGATGGGCGCCGAGGTGACGCAGGGCGAGGAGTGGACTGAAGTCTGTTCACCGGGTCTGGCTTCCGGCTTCCGGCCGAAGGCCATCGATGCCGACTTCAACCACATTCCCGATGCAGCGATGACGGTGGCGGTCGTCGCGCTGTTTGCCGACGGCCCCAGCGTGCTGCGCAACATCGGCAGCTGGCGTGTCAAGGAAACCGACCGCATCGCGGCGATGGCGACGGAGCTGCTCAAGCTTGGGGCGATAGTCGAGACGGGCGCGGACTTCCTGCGCATCGTGCCGCCGGCGGCATTGCGCGCCGCGACGATCGATACCTATGACGATCACCGCATCGCGATGAGTTTCTCGCTGGCCGCCTGCGGCGGTGTGCCGGTGCGCATCACCGATCCCGGATGCGTCGCCAAGACCTTTCCGGACTATTTCACGCAGCTTGCTGCGCTGACCTCGGCCTGAACATGACCATGACCATGCCCAAGGTGCCGGTGATCACGGTTGACGGCCCGAGTGGTGTCGGCAAGGGATTGGTGACGCGTTGGCTCTCTGAGCGCATGGATGGCTGGCACCGGCTCGACAGCGGCGCGCTATATCGCATCCTTGCGCTCGCTGCGGCGAGGCGGCAGATGGATCTGGACAACGGGGTCGCAGTTGCCGCGCTTGCACCGCAACTCGACATCCGCTTCGTCGGCACGTCCGAGGAAGATGAAGCGATTCTGGTCGATGGCGCCGACTGGACCCAGGATGTGCGCCGAGAATCGACCGGCGCATTGGCGTCGAAGATCGCGGTGATTCCCGAAGTCCGTGCGGCGCTGCTACAGCGTCAGAAGGACTTTCGCATTGCGCCGGGCCTGATCGCCGACGGTCGCGACATGGGGACCGTGGTGTTCCCGGATGCGGTGCTCAAGCTGTTCATGGACGCGAGCCCCGAAGAGCGTGCCGAACGCAGGCTCAAGCAGTTGAGCGCAAAGGGAATACAGGCTAAACTCCGCCCCCTTTGCGAGGAGATTCGCGCCCGAGATGAGCGCGATCGAAACCGCAGCATTGCGCCGCTAAGACCGGCCGATGATGCGGAAGTTGTTGATACAACGGGTCTTTTGCCTTCTGAAGTTCTTTCCAAGGTCGAAGCCCTGCTGCAGAAACACGGTCTGATCTGAGCCCCATCCAAGGCGAATCCCAGCGCAAAAAAACCAGCCACCCGTGCGGTCAGCGGGCGGTATTTCATTTACCTGACCGGACCCTGAGCGATTACGCGAAGGGATGTTCCACTAACCCAGTATTTTCCCGAGACATCACTAATGATCGAAACTTTCGCAGAGTTGTTTGAGGCCAGCCTCAAGAGCGGCCAGTCCATGCAGTCCGGCACCATCGTCAATGCACGCGTGCTGGAAATCAAAACCGACGTTGTCATCGTAGACGCGGGCCTGAAGTCCGAGGGTGTCATCCCCGTTGCGGAATTCATGGTCGACGGCGAGCTGCGCGTTGCCGTAGGCGACGATGTCGAAGTGGCACTGGAAACTGTTGAAGACGGCTTCGGCGAAACGAAGTTCTCGAAGGAAAAAGCCGAGCGCATCAAGACCTGGGACCGCCTGGCCAAGGCGTTCGAGGACAAGGAAACGGTCATCGGCACGATCACCGGCAAGGTCAAGGGCGGTTTCACCGTCGACATCGGTTCGGTCCGCGCGTTCCTGCCGGGCTCGCTGGTCGACGTCCGTCCGGTTCGCGATACCTCGTACCTCGAAGGCAAGCCGCTCGAGTTCAAGGTCATCAAGCTCGACAAGCTGCGTAACAACGTTGTGGTCTCGCGCCGCGAAGTGCTCGAAGCCGAGTACAGCGCCGAGCGTGACACCCTCCTCGCCAACCTGCAGGAAGGCGTGGTCCTGCGCGGCGTCGTCAAGAACCTGGTCGAGTACGGCGCGTTCGTCGATCTCGGCGGCATCGACGGCCTGCTGCACATCACCGACATGACCTGGAAGCGCGTCAAGGATCCGGCGGAAGTGGTCACCGTCGGTCAGGAAATCGAAGTCAAGGTCCTCAAGTACGATCGCGAGCGTCGCCGCGTGTCGCTGGGCCTCAAGCAGCTCGGCGCCGACCCTTGGGTCGACATCGAGCGTCGCTACCCGGATCGCACCCGCCTGTTCGGCAAGGTCACCAACATCACCGACTACGGTTCCTTCGTGGAAATCGAGCCGGGCGTTGAAGGCCTGGTCCACGTCTCGGAAATGGACTGGACGAACAAGAACGTCAACCCGGGCAAGGTTGTGCAGGTTGGCGACGAAGTCGAAGTCATGATTCTCGACATCGACGGCGAGCGCCGCCGTATCTCGCTGGGCATGAAGCAGTGCCGCGCCAATCCGTGGGAAGAGTTCGCTCAGAACCACCAGAAGGGCGACAAGGTCCGCGGTGCGATCAAGTCGATCACCGATTTCGGCATCTTCATCGGCCTCGACGGCGGTATCGACGGCCTGGTTCACCTGTCCGATCTGGACTGGAACGAAACCGGCGAGAACGCCGTGCGCCGTTACCAGAAGGGTCAGGAAATCGACGCTGTCGTGCTTGCCATCGACGGTGCGCGCGAGCGCATCTCTCTGGGCGTCAAGCAGGTCAGCTCCGATCCGCTGACCGAGTTCATCGCCAAGAACACCAAGGGCGAAATCGTCTCCGGCACGGTGCGTGAAGTCGACGCCCGCGGCGCGATCATTGACCTCGGCAACGGCGTTGAAGGCTACATCCGTGCCAACGACCTGTCGCGTGAGCGCGTTGAAGACGCCACGAAGATCCTGTCGGTTGGCGGCACGCTGGAAGCCCGTTTCATCGGCGTGGATCGCAAGAATCGCACGATTCAGCTGTCGGTTCGGGAGAAGGAAATCCAGGAAGAGCAGGAAGTCGTGGCGGAATACAGCCGCAATGCGACGACCGGCAAGACCAGCCTGGGCGACCTGCTCAAGGAACAGATGGGCGGCAACAACAACGAGTAGTTCACTCGTTAACCGATCCGGTGAATCGCCGAATCGGCAGCATCAAAAAGGGGCCGCGCTTGCGTGGCCCCTTTTTTTTCTTTAATGTTCAAGCTGATACAGAACATTTGTGGCAAAGAGCTTGGCCTAAACATGACTAAATCAGAACTGATCGAACGCCTCTCCGCGCGCCAGACCCATCTCATGCACAAGGACGTCGAGCTCGCCGTCAAATCCGTGCTGGATCAGGTCAGTAACGCATTGGCACGTGATGACAGGGTCGAGATTCGCGGTTTTGGCAGCTTCGCACTGCATCATCGTCCTGCGCGGGTTGGGCGTAATCCCAAGACCGGTGAGCCGGTGCACATTCCGCCGAAGCGCGTGCCGCACTTCAAGCCAGGCAAGGAGATGCGCGAGCGTGTCAATCTCGCTGCCGAGGAAGAAGAGGCCGCTGCACGCGCAGCAGCGGCCGCCAAAGCGACCGGATAGGATCGTTGATAAAACGGATACCCTGAACCATGTGGCGCATTTTCCTGATGCTGATCCTGATCGCCGTGCTCGTGCTGGGCGCTTCGATCGGCTATTTCAATGCGCAGATGGTGAATTTTGATTATCTGTTCGGCAGCTGGGAAATTCCGCTGATCGGTCTGCTGATTGGTGCGTTTGCCCTCGGCGTTGTGTTGACCCTGCTGGTGATTGGTACGCGCCTGCTTTCGCAGCGCCTGGAGCTCGGACGCTTGCGCGCGCGCGTTCGCGATCACGAGATCGAACTGCGCAACCTGCGTAACCTGTCGATTGCGGCAGAGCCTGCCAAGCCTGCGACGGTACCGGCACCAACCGTGCCCGCGGTCGTCGCAATCGGAACAACGCCGGGTGCTTGATCCGCTGTTTACCTGGCTGTTGCTGCCGCTGGGAATCGTGCTGGGCTGGGCCTTGGCACGCAAGAATCCCCAGCCGCATGTGCACAAGGCGCAAGTGTTCAGTGGTGAGCAGCTTGGCAGCCTGTTGAACCAGCTTGCGTCGGATGATCCCGATCACGCGATTGCTGCGTTGATGACGGCAACTGAACTCGATCCCTCGACTGTGGAACTGCATCTGACGCTTGGCCGCATGTTCCGCAAGCGTGGCGAAGTCGATCGTGCACTGCGTGTGCACGAAGCGCTCAGCGCGAGACCTGGTCTGACGCCGGCGCTGCTTGCGCAGGCGAAGTTCGAGCTGGCGCAGGACTACATGACCGCCGGTGTCATGGATCGCGCGGAGGCGTTGTTTGGCGCACTCGCGGAACAGGGCGCGCATGCGATCGAATCGCTGGAGGCGATCCGCACCATTCACGAGCAGGCGCGCGAGTGGCAGCCGGCGATCGAGACCGCACGACGCCTGCAGGCGGCCAAGGGCGAATCGCAGAGCATGGCCATCGCGCAGTATTTCTGCGAGCTGGCGGATGAAGCGCGCCGCGCAAAGAATCCGGATGCCGCGCTCGGCTTCGCCCAGCAGGCGCAGGCCGAGTACAAGGCCTGTACGCGTGCCAACCTGCTGCTCGGTGACCTGTATGAAGCGCGCAATGATTTTGCGAGCGCAGCGCGGGCTTACCTCAAGGCGTTCGAGCAGGACCCACGATTTCTTGCCGACGTGATTGAGCCGCTGCGGCGCTGTTTCGAGCAGCTGCGCGACCATGAGGGTTATCTGCTGTTCCTCAAGGATGCCAAGGAAATCTCGCCAAGCAGCCTGCCTTACGTGGCCGAGGCAAAACTACTGGCAGAGAGCGGCGTCGATCCGATGGATCATCTGGCCCAGGGTCTGGAAGCGCGGCCGAGCCGGTCGGTCCTCGCCGAGTTTCTGGAAGTGCTGGAGCGTCAGCCCGAGGTGATCGCGGCCGGCCTCGACAAGCCGGCGGCGAGTCTGCGCAAGGCCCTGTTGCGGTTGATGGAAACCACGCCGCGCTATCAGTGCAGCAATTGCGGTTTCAGCCCGCGTCAGCTGTTCTGGCAATGTCCGGGCTGCAAGCAATGGGGTACGACGGCGCCGGCCGACGATCTGATGCGCACCTGAGCCGGCCGGGTCCAAAGCCGCGGTCTCTGCGTCATACCGGCCGCCGGGGGGGTACACTCGGCCAAAGCGGCCCGGCAGGACGCCAGGCAAGAATCAGGAGTCGACTTTGGCAAGGACGGCGTTTATCACCGGTGCGACAGGATTTGTCGGACTGAACCTGGTCGAGGCGCTGTTGGGCCACGACTGGGAGGTGATCGCCTTTCACCGCGCGACTTCCGACATCAGCGGCCTGCAGCGCTTTCGCAATGTTGAAACCGTCGTTGGCGACATCACCGACGCGCGTTCGATCAAGGATGCGATGCCGCGCAATGTCGATTGCGTGTTTCACACCGCCGGCAACACCAGCCTGTGGATCCGCGACCAGGTCGAACAGATCAAGGTCAATGCCCGAGGCTCCCGCAATGTCGCGCGTGCCGCCCTCGAAAATGGCGCGAAGCGCCTCGTGCACACGTCAAGCATCGTTGCCTATGGCGTCCATAGCGGCGTGATTTCAGAAGACACGCCGACCCGCGGCAGTGCGGTTGAGATCACCCATATACGCAGCAAGGCGATGGCCGAGCGCGAAGTGCGACGGGTCATGAGCAGCGGCCTGCCGGCCGTGATCATCAATCCATCGAATCTGATCGGTCGCTACGACACCGGCAGCTGGTCGCGTTTCTTCCGCCTGATCAAGCAGGGTCGTCTGCCGCTGATTCCACCTGGCGGCGGCAGCTTCTGCCATGCGCAGAACGTCGCCCAAGCGATGGTGACCGCGGCGGAGCGTGGACAGCTTGGTCACAACTATCTGCTCGGCGGTGCACAGGCGAGCTATGTCGGCCTCGCGCGGACGATCGCCAAGGAACTGGGGCTCAAGCGCCGTTTCGCGCCAATCAATCCGGCGATGTTGGCGATGTATGCCGGGCTTGAGGAATGGATTGCGCCGCTATTCGGCCGCGAGCCGGATGTCACCCGTGGCGCCGTCGACCTGCTGTCGAAGAACTTCTACTGCAGCAGCCGCAAGGCCGAGCAGGAACTCGGTTACAAGGCTGTGCCGCTGGATGAGATGGTGCGCGACTGCACGACCTGGATGCGCAGCGCAGGCCTGCTGTAGATCCGCGGCACGCTTAGTGCCTTACGGAATCCGTATACGCGCTGAGCGTATCGAGGCGGTTGCGATCTTCGCGCGGTCGCCAGTTGTCGGGCAGGCTGTCGCGGACTTCCTTGCGCTTGGCGAGCAGGCGCGCCCGGTGCTTGTCGTCAAGATTCGGCAAGCGCAGCCCCGCATCGAGCTGGGCGAGGGCGTTGCCGGAGTCGCCGCGCAGATACAGGAAACTCGCCATCTGATACGAGGCTTCGACGAGGTTTCCGCTTTCGCGCGCAGCCTGGGCGAGCAGATTGTAGGTCTGGATCTGCGTGCCAAGCGTCTGCTCGTGGGACAGCAGCACCTGGCGTGCTTCATCCGGTTTTCCGGTGGTCATCAGACCTTCGGCGTAGCTGAGGATGGCCGGTGCGTAGCGCGGATTGCGACGGATCATCTTCTGCAGCATCGCGAGTCCCTTTTCCTCCTCGCCATTGCGCATCTGCAGGCGACCCTGCAGCAGGCTGACGTTGACCTGATTCGGCATGCGTTCGACCAGGGGCTTGAGCGCTTCGATCGCGCGTGCGTACTGGCCAAGCTCGTAAAGTGCGAGTGCGAGGCCGTACTGGCTCTCGTCGAGATCGCGTTCAACCTTGAGATTGCCGCTGTACTGTTCGACGGCAACACTCGGACGCTCGGCGGACAAAACGCGCGCACGTGCACGCATCAGGGCAAATTCCGGTGGATCCTGGTGCTGCACCTTTGGCATCTCCGCAGCGCGAGTGGTGGCCTCGGCGACGCGGTTGGTGCTCAGCGGATGCGTGCGCAGGATTTCCGGCAGGCCGCTGCCATACAGACGCGATTGCTGCTCGAGTTTCTGGAAGAAGCTCGCCATCGCCTTGGGATCAAAATTGGCTTTGGCCATGGTCTGGATGCCAATGCGATCGGCTTCCTGTTCATGCGCGCGGGTGTAGTTGACCTGGCGCTGATAGCTCATCGCCTGGCCGACCGACAGTGCACCGATGATCACGTCGGGGTCGGCTGATCCGGCAATGATCGCGGCGATGACGGCGAGCCAGGTAGCGACATTGGCGATTTCAGAATCCTCACCGGTACGCGCGATGTGGCGCTGGGTGACGTGCGCGAGTTCGTGCCCCATGACGCCGGCCACTTCGCTTTCATTGTCTGCGGCGAGCAGCAGGCCGGCGTTGAAGCCGATATAGCCGCCGGGCAGGGCAAAGGCGTTGATGCGCGGATCGGCCACCATGAAAAACGTCAGCGCCGGCGGCTGGGTCGCGCTGTTCGACGCGAGCTTCCAGCCGATTGTCGAGATGTAGTCGGTCAGCTCGGGGTCTTCGAGCAGATAGCCCGCACCGTAGAGCTGTGCCATCACGCGCTGCCCGAGCTGGCGCTCCTGCAGCGGCGACAGCGTGTTGTCGGCGGGCTCGCCGATCTGCGGCAGATCCAGATTGCTTGGCGACGAGGCCATCGCGCCGGTGACGACGCACAGCGCAGTGAAGGCGGCGATGGCAATTCTGGACATGGAGAGGTCTAGTGAGTTCGGCAGCTAATGGGGTTTAGTGCGGGTATCTGTCCAAAGGTTCGTTGGCAGGCCCTAAGTGCCGAGTGGGTGCCAGGTGCCAAGGGATTGCCCCATGCGCACCGCCTGGCCCGGCTGCAGGCTCGAATCCCAGTCGACCGCGCCCGGTTGCATCAGCAGGATGACGGTCGAGCCCATGTTGAAGCGACCCATCTCATCACCGCGGAGCATCTGACGCGGCTGCATCGGTTCGTAGAACGACGGCTCGCCGCGCACGTGCGGCGGGCTGATCTGGCCTGCCCAGACCGTCTCCATCGAGCCGACGAACAGCGCACCGATCATGCTCAGGCCGAAGACGCCAGCGTCGGTGTTGAACAGGGTATTGACCCGCTCGTTGCGTGCAAACAGGTTCGGCATCGCTCGCGCTGTTGCCGCATTGACGCTGAACAGGCGACCCGGCACATAGGACCAGCTGCGTAACATGCCGGTCAGCGGCATGTGGATGCGGTGGTAGTTGTACGGTGCCAGGTAGATCGTGCAGAAGTGCCCGCCCATGAAGGCGTGCGCGGATTCGGCATCGCCACCAAGCAACTCGACAACGGAATAGCTGTGACCCTTGGCCTGGAAAATCCGGCCGTCGCGGATTTCGCCGAACTGGCTGATCGTGCCGTCGACCGGGCTGGCGAGCGCACGCGGATCGACGGGCAGGGGTCGTGCACCGGGCTTCAGAGCGCGAGTGAAGAAGTGGTTGAAGCTGTCGTAGAACTCCGGCGCGCTGTACTCGGCTTCGCTGAGGTCGATCGCGAAGCCGCGCAGGAACAGCTTGATCAGCAGGTTCTTGAATGTCTCGTTGCGGATCTGGGTGAGGCGATAGACCTGCAGCGACAGCCAGCGCGTCGGCAGGATGCGCTGCAGGCCGGCGAACAGGCGGTCTGCGGTAGTGGCTTCGGTGTTTTCTTGAGCCATGGCGGGTTCTTTAGGAGGGGTTGCGAATCTGGAATTCGACGCTGAGCTGGTGCTCGCCGCAACGGAGGACCAGGGTGGTGGCATCACCAATGGCGAGCAGTCGTTGCGGGCGAAACAGCATGAGGTGAAAGCTGCCCGGCGCAAACGCCGCCTCCTTGCCCGGAGGCACTTCGAGGGTCTGATCGCGCAGCATGCGCGACTCGCCGTTCTCGACAACGGTGCGGTGAATTTCCGCGGCGCCAAAATCTGCGCCCGATACACCGTCGCAGCGTATCGGTTTGTCGCTGCGGTTGCGCAGCGTCGCGTACCCGGCCATCACCGGGACGCCCGGCGGCGCGGCGCGTACCCAGGCCTGCTCGGCAGACAGCGCCGGTTGGTTCGTTTCCGGCTTGCAGGCAACCAGTGTCAGTGCCGTCAGCAGCGCTGCGCTCAGGAGACCGATCTGCTGTTCGCGCTTCATGGCGTCTGCAACAGTGATTCCAGGTCCTTGACCAAGGCGTCCACCTGGAACGGCGGCGTGAAGTAGCCGGCGAGCTGGCCCTGCGGATTGATCAGGATCAGCGCGGAGGAGTGATCCATTGTGTAGTTGCCTTCTACATCACCCGGTACCTTGATGTAGGCGACGCCCAGCGCCGCAGCGAGCTGCTGCAGGCCGGGCTCGGGTGTGGTCACGCCCTTGAAGTCGGGGCTGAAGAAGCTGACGTAGCGCTGCAGCACCTCTGGAGTGTCGCGCTGCGGGTCGATCGAAAAAAGCACAACCTGCAGGCGCGCGCCCTGATCACCCAGCCGCGCCTGCACGGTCTTGAGCAAGCCCAGCGTGGTCGGACAGACGTCCGGGCAGTAGGTGAAGCCGGGGAACATCAGGGTCCAGTGGTTAAGCAGGCTGGCCGGCGTGAAGGCTTGACCCTTCTCGTCGGTCAGGGCGAAGGTGGGTAATGCTCGGGGCTGCTGCAGCAGCGTTCCCGAACTGATGCTGGTGTTGCCGCCGTTGCCGCCGCTGAAGTACAAGGCGGCGAGGACGCCGCCAATCAGCGCCAGCGCACCGAGCAGGACCGCCAGCGCGGACTTGTTTGCAGGATTTGTTGTCGCCACAGGGAAATCTCGGGGGAGGTGGGTCTTGTCGGTTTGGCGCGACCACTGGCCGCACCGCATAATGCGCGCCCATTATTTCACAGGCGGCAGGGGCAAAACCCCGCATGAACAAGCTGGACGACACGCAGACCCTTGCGACAGTGCGCGATCTCGTGCGCTGGGGCGCAAGCCGTTTCCGTGAGGCCGGCTTGCAATTCGGTCACGGCACGGAAAACGCCCTCGACGATGCCTATTACATCGTCCTGCAGACGCTGCACCTGCCGTTCGACCTGCCGACGCTGTACCTCGAAACCAACGTCACGCCGTCCGAGCGGGCCGCAGTGGTCAAGCTGCTCAAGGCGCGCATCAGTACGCGCAAGCCGGCGGCGTATCTGCTGGGAACGGCGCAGTTCGCCGGCCTCGACTTCGACGTCGATGAGCGCGTGCTGGTGCCGCGCTCACCGATCGGTGAGCTGATCGCGCGCGAATTCCAGCCTTGGCTGCAGCAGGCGCCGGAGCGGATCCTCGATCTCTGTGCCGGCAGTGGCTGCATCGGCATTGCAAGCGCGCTGGCGTTTCCGGAGGCGCAGGTGGACCTGGCCGAGCTCAGCACCGGTGCGCTGGCCGTGTGCCGCAGGAACATCAAGCGCCACGGCGTCGCCGGACGCGTCACGGCGTACAAGTCCGACGTGTTCTCCGGCCTTGGCGATGCCTGCTACGACCTGATTGTCGCCAATCCACCGTACGTGCCGACCGCCGAATGGAAGGGCCTGCAACCGGAATACATGCACGAGCCGAAGATGGCCCTCGAAGCCGGCGCCGATGGCATGGATGTTGTCGCGCGCATCCTCGATGAAGCGGCGGCCCGCCTTAATCCCGGCGGATGGCTGATCTGCGAAGTCGGCGGCTATGTCGACGAATTTGAAGCACGCTGGCCGCGGCTGCCGGTGACCTGGATCGATTTCGAGCGCGGCGGAGACGGCGTGTTCGTCATCGCGCGCGACACCCTGCCTGGAGCCCACTGATGTCCGGCAACACCCTCGGCACCCTGTTCACCGTCACCAGCTTCGGCGAGAGCCATGGCGCGGCGATCGGCTGCGTTGTCGACGGCTGTCCCCCCGGGCTGGCGCTTACCGAAAGCGATATCCAGATTGATCTGGACCGTCGCAAGCCGGGTACGTCGAAGTACGTCACCCAGCGCAAGGAAGCCGATCAGGTCGAGATCCTGTCCGGCGTGTTCGAAGGCAAGACCACCGGCACGCCGATCGCGCTGCTGATCCGCAATACCGACCAGCGTTCGTACGACTACGAGAAGATCAAGCAGGTGTTCCGGCCGAATCACGCCGACTACGCCTACGTGCAGAAGTACGGTGTGCGCGACCATCGTGGCGGTGGGCGCTCCAGCGCGCGCGAAACCGCGGTGCGCGTCGCCGCCGGCGCGATCGCGCGCAAGTATCTGCGCGAGCGCCTCGGGGTCGAGATCCGCGGCTGCCTTGAGCAGATGGGGCCAATCACGGTCGCGCGCAGCGACTGGTCCGCAGTCAACTGCAATCCGTTCTTCTGTGCCGATCCGACGCGCGTGCCAGAACTCGAAACCCTGATCGACAGGCTGCGTTCGGACGGAGACTCGGTCGGTGCACTGCTGTACGTCGAAGCGCGCAATGTGCCGCCGGGTCTCGGCGAGCCGGTCTACGATCGCCTCGATGCGGAACTCGCGTATGCGTTGATGTCGATCAATGCCGTCAAGGGCGTCGAGATCGGCGACGGCATGCGAGTCGCGACGATGCTCGGCACCGAGCATCGCGACGAGATGTCGCCCGAAGGTTTTCTCGGCAATCACTCCGGTGGCATCGCCGGTGGCATTTCAACCGGACAGACGGTCTACGCGCGCTACGCGATCAAGCCGACCTCGAGCATCACGACGCCGGGCAAGAGCATCGACGAAACCGGTGCGGCGACCGACATGCGCACGACCGGACGCCACGATCCCTGCGTGGGCCTGCGCGCAACGCCGATCGGCGAGGCGATGATGGCCATCGTGCTGATGGATCACTACCTGCGCCAGCGCGCACAGAATGCCGACGTCAAGCCGGCAACACCGCGCATTCCGGCAGGGTCTGATTAAGGCCATGCTCACGCCAACCGCAGGCGTCGAGCGCCTGCACTGGCGATTGGCTTCCTTCTATTTCTTCTACTACGCGACGGTCGGCGCGTTCATGCCGTATTGGTCGCCGTACCTGCACGAGCGCGGCTTCAGCGCAGTGCAGATGGGCATTGCGTTTGCGCTGATGGGCCTTACGCGCACGATCGTGCCACTGCTGTGGGGCTGGTATGCCGACCACAGCGGCAAGCGCATGGCACTGATCCGCTGGGCCAGCGTCGCCGCCTTGCTCACGTTCATCGCGATCCCGTTTGTTGACGGCATCTGGTGGATCGGCGGCCTGATGCTCGCGTACACCTTGTTCTGGCACGCGCTGCTGCCGCAGTTCGAGGTTGTCGCGATCAATCATCTGTACGCGAGTGGCGGCGACTACAGCCGCGTCCGTCTGTGGGGTTCGGTCGGCTTCATCGGCTCGGTGCTGGGCCTCGGCGTTGCGCTCGACGTGACGGGCATTCTCTGGCTGCCCTGGCTGGTCGGCAGCTTCTGGGTCGGCATGGCCGCATCGACCTGGCTGGTGCCGGAGTCACCATCACTGCACACCGCGGACATGCCGCACAGCAGCCTGTGGACGGTACTGCGCCGGCGGGAAGTCATTGCGCTGCTGGCAGTCTGTCTGTGCTCGCAGCTGAGTTTTGCGCCGTACTACAACTTCTTCACGCTGTTCCTCGAACGTCACGACTACAGCCGCAGCACGGCGGGCGTGCTCTGGGCAACAGGTGTAATCGCCGAGATCGGCATTTTCCTGATCGTCGGTCGCTGGATCGCGCGGGTTGGTGCACGCACCGTCATGCTCGTGGCTCTGGGAGCGACGACCTTGCGCTGGCTGCTGACGGCATCTCTGGTCGACACCTGGCAGGTGCTGATCAGCGTGCAGCTTGCGCATGCAATCACCTTCGGCGCCTACCACGCCGTGGCGATGCACTACGTGACGCGCTTTTTCCCACCAGCGCTGCATGGGCGCGGCCAGGCGGTCTACAACGCCGCGGCGTACGGCATCGGCGGCTCGATCGGCAGCATCGGCGCCGGTTACCTGTGGGAAGGCGTTTCTCCGGAATCGGCGTTCTATGCGGCAGGCCTGGTCGCTGCGATCGGCACAGTGATCGCCTGGCGTTATCTGCCGAATCCGCGCGGCACCTCCCTCTGATCTTGTTTCTGTTGTGATCCTCACGTTTTCTGAAGCTCATGAGTGCTTACGCTGCAATTGATTTTGGTACGTCCAACTCCGCGGTCTATGTCGGCGTAGGAGCGCAAGGTGCGCTGACTCCACTTGAGCAGGACCGCGACACGATGCCGACCGCGGTGTTTTTCAACGCCGAAGAGCGGACAACGGTATTCGGCCGTCGCGCGATCTCCGAGTATCAGGCCGGTTTCGGTGGCCGACTGATGCGCTCGCTGAAGAGCCTGCTCGGCAGCGAGCTGATCGACGAGACGACCTTGATCAACGGCAAGTCGATCGCCTATCGCAGCATCATTGGTCACTACGTCGAGCACCTCAAAGCTGTTGCCGAGTCGAATAGCGGGCAGCGGCTCGACCGCGCCGTGTTCGGCCGGCCGGTGCGTTTTGTCGACGACAGCGCTGAGCGTGATGCGCAGGCACAGTCGACGCTGGAGAGCATTGCGAAGCATGCCGGGTTTTCCGAAGTGCATTTCCAGTTCGAGCCGATTGCTGCAGCGCTGGATTTCGAGTCGCGCCTGGATCGCGAAGCGCTGGTGCTGGTCGTCGATATCGGTGGCGGTACCTCGGACTTCTCCCTGATCCGCCTGGGTCCGCAGCGCCTGAAGCGTCTTGATCGCAGTGTCGATGTGTTGGCGAACGGCGGCATCCACATCGCCGGTACCGATTTCGACCAGCAGATCAGTCTTGCCGCAGTGATGCCGCACCTCGGCCTGGGCACGCTCGGCGAAACCGGCAAGCCGGTACCGGCTCAGACCTACTTCGAGCTGGCGACCTGGCACCGCATCAACTTCCTGTACTCGCCGCGTGCGCTGTCGGATGCGGAAACGCTGCGGCCGTTCTTTGCCGAACCCAAGTTGCATGCGCGCCTGATGAAGGTGCTGCGCGGACGTGAGGGACATCGCATCGCCGGCCTGGTCGAAGACGCCAAGGTCGCGACAGCCGAAGGCGGCGCGGCGAACATCAATCTGGATTTCGTCGAGCCCAGGCTCATGGCTGCGGTCAGCAATGCGCTGCTGACGCGTGCGCTGCGCGCGCCGGTATCGCGCGTTGCGGAGACTGCGGTACAGACGGTGCGCGACGCCGGCGTGGAACCAGCGCAGGTCGATGCCTTGTACTTCACCGGCGGTTCAACCGGGCTGAGCAATCTGCGCGGTGAAATTGCTGCGGCCTTTGCCGACAGTCAGATCGTGATGGGCGACAAATTTTCCAGCGTAGCCAGCGGACTGGGGCTGCACGCCGCCAAACTATTCAGTTAGTTTGATGATCTGAGCCGGCCTTGCTGCCTGCTCCGGCCAGTGCCGATGGTTGAAGACCTGACCTTCGCCGCGAACTGCGGCAACGGCTGTCAGGTCGACATCCGCGTAGACCCAGCACGGTCGGTTCATCTGGCCGAGTGCCAGCACCCCGTCGTCAGGGAAGCCGTGATCCGGGGGGCCGAAGACGCCGGCCGTTCCGACATTGATGTCGACCGCCGCCGACCACGGTGCCTCTCCGACCAGCGGCGACTGCACGACGATGCACTGGTTCTCCAGTGCACGCGCCTGGCAGCCGACGCGCACGCGGTGATAGCCGGCGAGCGTATCGGTGCAGCTCGGTACGAGAATCAGCTCGGCACCGGCCTCGACCTGTGCGCGGGCGAGCAGCGGAAATTCGCTGTCGTAGCAGAGGTTGACGGCGATACGGCCGAGTGCGGTGTCGAAGACTTTCAGGCCATCGCCGCCGGCAATATTCCACGCCTCGCGCTCGAAGCGCGTCATGATCTGCTTGTCCTGGAAATCCGCGTGGCCGTCGGGTGCAAAGAACCATGCGCGGTTCACGCTGCGGCCATCGCTGAGTGTCCAGGGGAAACTGCCAGCGAGGATATGGACCTGATGCGCCTGCGCAAGCCAGCGATGCAGCTCAACGTAGCGCTCGCGGAGTATCTGCATCGCCGCGACCTGGCGTGCAAGATCGGCACGCACGGCGGCTTCGAACAGCGCCGCCAAACTCATCGCCGCGTACTCGGGAAACACCAGCAGCTTGGCGCCTGCGGCAGCGGCTTCCGAGACCCAGGCAGTGAGCTGATTCTCTATGTCGGCCCAGTCACGGGGTTCGGATACCGGGAATTGCGCTGCTGCCAGCCGGAACGCGCTCATGCGGCCAGCTCCCGCTGCCAGAACGTCATCGGCTTGCGCGTCGATGCCGCTACACCGACATCAGGCCACTCGAGCGTGGTCTGCAGTTCGGGCGCCATGCGGTAGCCCCGCCTGTGCCAGAACGTGTCGTTACTCACGTAATCGACGGGTCTGAGCGGATGATCGTCCGGGCGCTGCACCGTGCAGAACGCGCAGACCGGGAGGTTCAATGCCCGCGCATGCGCCTCACGCAGCTCGAAGAACTTCACGCCCAGACCGCGACCGCGGTAGGGCGGCAGCAGCACCGACTCGCCGAAGTAGTCGACGCGTGAACGGTCGATACCGGCATCGATGAAAGGCTGCTGCATGTCGGCCGGCGCATCGCTCAGCGGAATCACCGTGGATGCACCGATGCACTCATCACCATCCCAGACAAGGATCGCCAGCGCACGCGGGCAGTCGACGTAGATCTGCAAGTACTTCGCTTCGTAGTCGCGCGAGCCGTCGTACAGGTAGGGCCAGTCGCGGAACACGCGGCAGCGCAGACCCGCCAGCGCGTCGAGGTCCTGCGCAATGCTGGCGCCGTATCGCAATGCGATGCGCAGATCGCCCAATTCAGGCCCCGACCTGTCGCAGCCAGTCCTGCAGGTTGTAGTAATTCGTCACGCGCGCGATCAGACCGTTGCGCACCTCGAAGAACGCGCCGCCGGGCAGGCGATAGGTCTGGCCGGTTGCCGTCGGCAGGCCCTCGTCGGTCTTCAGGTAGGTGCCGAGCACGACGTACTCCGCAGCCGCTCGCTCGGCGCTGGCATGCTCGCTGACGATGATGTCGACGATCTCTTCGCTGTAGCTCGCATTCATGCGGTCAATGAAGGTTCGGAACGCCTGCTTGCCGGTTTCGCGCCCACCCTGATTCAGGTCATGCACGACATCCTCGCTCAGTAATGCGAAGAAGTCTTTCCATTCACGGGCATTGAACGCGGCGTAGTAGCGGCTGATCAGATCGGTGGTGGCGGCAACGGGCATTGGCAGGTCTCGGCAGTGGGCAGTGATTCTAACTAAGCGTCCGGCGTTGCCGGCATCATTCGCATCAGTGCCTGCGCGGCACCCGACAGCGTGCGCTTTTCATGCCAGACCATGCCGAGTTCGCGGCGCAGGCGCAGGCGCGGCACGTTGAGACGCGACAGGCTGGCGTCGAGCATCGAAGCCGGCAGCACGCTCCAGCCGAGGCCGATGACGACGAGCATCTTGAGGGTCTCCAGATAGTTGGTCGCCAGGCGCACGTGCGGTTTGACGCCCTCGGCTTCGAGCGCGGCGGTGACGATGCGATGCGTGTAGGTCGCTTCATCCGGTAGCACCGCTGGGTATTCGGCGAGCTGGGTCAGCGAGATCTGGCGTCGCGCTGTCAGCGGATGATCCGGCGCGGTAACCACGATCAGCGGATCGGGCCAGACCTTGCGGGTCTTCAGCTGCGCCAGCGGCTGGGTAGGCAGCGTGACGATGCCGAGTTCGAGCTTGCCGGCAAGCACGGCCTGGCAGGCGATTTCGGAATCCATGAAGTGGATGTCGAGGTCGACTTGGGGATACTCGCGGGTGAACTGGCCGAGCACCGGCGGCAGCCGATGCAGGCCGATATGGTGGCTGGTGCCGATCGACAGGCGTCCGCTGACGCTGCCGTCGAGCTGCGACAGCGCGCGGCGGGCGTCCTCGATGTCCTGCAGTGCCTTGCGGGCGTAGGGCAGCAGTGTGCGCCCGGCATCAGTCAGGTTGACCGTGCGGCCGACCCGATCGAACAACGACTGGCCGATCTGCTCTTCGAGCGCGGTGATGCGCTTGCTGATCGCCGGCTGCGAGAGGTGCAGGCGCTGTGCGGCCTGGGTGAAGGAGTTGCCGTCGGCAACCTCGACAAAGGCAGCGAGGAACTGGGTATCCATGGTGAGCTCGAAAATTCCAATATGGAATGGAGTATATAAAAACGATTCATTGGAGTTATTGATATGCGGCGCCTAAGATGCGCGCCCTAGACCTACTCCGCGGCCGCAGGCCGCACCTCTGCCCCTCGCCCGCAAGGCGGGAGAGGGGAGGACCATCGGCAGAGCCGATGGTGGGGTGAGGGCCAGCCAGACACAGGAGCCAGCCATGACCGCCAAAACTCTGTACGACAAGATCTGGGACGCGCACGTCGTCAGCGCCGCTGGCGACGGCGCCTCGCTGATCTACATCGACCGCCACCTGGTGCATGAAGTGACCAGTCCGCAGGCTTTCGATGGCCTGCGTATCAATGGTCGCAAGCCCTGGCGCCTGAGCGCGAACCTGGCCGTGCCGGACCACAACGTGCCGACGGTCAATCGCCGCCTCGGCATCGCCGATCCGATCTCGCGCGCCCAGTTGGCGGCGCTGGACAGCAACTGCGCCGAGTTCGGCAT